>CAIWTL010000280.1 GCA_903915555.1 uncultured Micrococcales bacterium
ACCGCATGACCGACCTCGGGCTGTGGAACGCCGGCGCCGCCGGGTACGACGCCGAACAGGTGGTCGACACGCTCATCAACTACAGCCGCTTCCCGGTGCCACACGGGCTCCTCGTCGATGTCGCCGAGACGATGTCCCGCTACGGGCGCCTGCAGATCCAGCAGCACCCGGCCCACGGCCTGGTCCTGACCTCCGCCGAACCACCCATCCTCGACGAGGTCCTCCACAGCAAGAAGATCCGCCCCATGGTGGGGGACCGCATCGATGCGGGCACGGTGCGTATCCACCCCAGCGAGCGGGGCCGCCTCAAGCAGAACCTCGTGGCCCTCGGGTGGCCGGCGGAGGATCTGGCGGGGTACGTCGACGGCGAGGCCCATGAGATCGCCCTGGCCGACGGCGACTGGACGCTGCGCGATTACCAACAGCACGCCGTCGACGGATTCCTCGCCGGCGGATCCGGTGTCGTCGTGCTCCCCTGTGGCTCCGGGAAGACGATCGTGGGCGCGGCCGCGATGGCGGAACTGTCCGCCACGACCCTCATCCTGGTCACCAACACGGTGGCCGCGCGGCAGTGGAAGGCGGAGTTGCTGCGCCGGACGACACTGACCGAGGACGAGATCGGCGAGTACTCGGGGGCCCGCAAAGAGATCCGCCCCGTCACCATCGCGACGTACCAGGTCCTCACGACCCGCCGTAAGGGTGTCTACCCACACCTGGACCTGTTCGACGCCCGGGACTGGGGTCTGATCGTCTACGACGAGGTCCACCTGCTACCGGCCCCCGTGTTCCGGTTCACGGCCGACATCCAAGCCCGTCGCCGACTGGGCCTCACCGCGACCCTGGTCCGGGAGGACGGCCGCGAAGGTGACGTCTTCGGCCTGATCGGACCGAAGCGCTACGACGCCCCGTGGCGCGAGATCGAGTCGCAGGGCTGGATCGCCCCCGCCGACTGCACCGAGATCCGGGTCAGCCTCAGTGACTCCGAGCGCACTGTGTACGCGATCGCGGAGTTCGAGGACAAGTACCGCCTCGCCGCGCACGCGCCTGCCAAGACCCGCGTGGTCAAACACCTGCTCATGCGGCATGAGGGTGAGCAGACGCTCATCATCGGGCAGTACCTGGATCAACTCGAGGAACTGGCGGAATCCCTGCAGGCGCCACTGGTCACCGGCAAGACGCCGGTGAAGGAGCGGGAACGACTGTTCGAGGCGTTCCGCACCGGGGAGGTCACGACCCTGGTGGTGTCGAAGGTGGCCAACTTCTCCGTCGATCTGCCGGAGGCCACGGTGGCGATCCAGGTGTCGGGCACCTTCGGGTCCCGGCAGGAGGAGGCCCAACGACTCGGTCGGGTCCTCCGACCGAAATCCGACGGGCGGACGGCCCACTTCTACACGGTCGTGACCCGCGAGACGGTCGATGCGGAGTTCGCCGCCAAGCGGCAGCGGTTCCTGGCCGAACAGGGGTACGCCTACGCCATCGTCGACGCCGATGACCTCCTGTACGGCGGGGGGACCTCCTGACGCTCCGCAGCGTTGCGCGCGCGTATCGACCCCGGCTGCGGGTGAGCGCTGCCGCGGCTCAGTAGCGGGTGACCTGCTGGATGCGGGGCTTGACCTCGAACAGATAGATCAGGGAGACCACCACACCGGCGATACCGATGATGCCGAGGGTGAGTCCGGGCAACAGACCGGTGAGCGCCGAGATCCCGGTCAGGACCAACCAGAGCGTCTTGGACTGGCGTTGCACGGCGGGGAACACGTCCGGACGCTGGCGGGCGCAGTCCACGAAGGCCCACACCTTCAGAGCCAGGAAGACGGCCCACAGGACCATCGTGACCAGATTCTGGAAAGCGAGGAACCCCGACATCTGACACCCTCCCGGCTGCGCTGTGCGTCCCGGCGTCCGACCGGTCCGCTCAGGATACGCCGGGATCGCGGGGGCGGCCCCTCGACAGGAACAGGACGAGGAGCCGCCCGGTGGACGGCTCCTCGTCCCAGAAGTGGGTACAGGTGAGTCAGACGCCCACGGCCTCGCGGAGCAGCACGACGGACTTCGTGATGCTCTCGCGCAGGTCGACGACGATCTCCTCGACCTTCTCAGGAGCGGTCATGACGGCATCCTGGATCTGGTCGAGACGGCGGACAAGGGTGAGGCGCACGTCGTCCGCGGTCGGCAGATCGACCGAGGGCAGCTCGACCTTCGGGATGTCCAGGGTGGGCAGTTCGAGGCTGGGCAGTTCGAGGCTGGGCATCTCGAGGACGGGAAGATCGACCTTCGCCAGGTCGAAGTTGCGCAGGTCGCTGATCTTGCCGTCGATCCAGGCCCGCAGGCCCTGCTCCTCAGCCAGCGGCGCCGCGAATGCGGCAGCCTTGGGGGCAGTCGCGTTGGGAGCGGTCGCCTTCGGGGACGCGGCCTTCGGGGAAGTGGTCCTGGGGGTGGTCGTCTTCGCCCGGCGTGAGACGGGCTTGGCCGCTGCGGTGCCGCCGCGGGTCGTGGTCGTCTTCGCCTTCGACGCGGTGGGCTTCTTGGCCGTGGTCCGCTTCGCGGGGGTGACCTTCGTGGCAGAACCGCTCGCGGTGGTGCGGCGGGAGGCGGTCTTCGTCGCGGTCGCACGCTTGGTGGCGGTGGCCTTCTTCGCGGTCTTCGCCGTGGTGGTCTTCGTGGTCTTGGTGGTCTTGGTGGTCTTGGTGGCGCGCGGCTTGGCGGTCGTGCTCACGTTCTTGCTCCTGTGGGTTGTCTGGTGAACGTCCGCCTCGACGATTCCTGACGTCAGACCTCGGGTGGACAGGCGGTTACCTTCGTTATTGTCCGGAATGTCGCGTGATAAACCAAATGCGAAGGCGTGCACGAGACGGGGATCACGTCACGACGCCGCAGGACAAGAGTTCAGTCGGTCGTGTCGCGATATCGGGATGCAAGCTCCGCGGTGAGTGCATCGATGACGGCATGGACGTCGGAACGGACCTCGGACACCTCCCGCTCCTGCTCCGTCAGCCGCACCACCGCGCGTCGCACCTCGTCGGGGGTCATCGTCGACGGATCGGACAGACCGATGTCGGCGATGAGGCGCTCGACGTAGCGCCGCCGCTCCGCGAGTCGGCTGGGTTCCATCGTCAGGTGTCGACTGGACGTCGGTTGCACGGAGCCGTGGGAGACCATGGCGCGGGTCAGGCGCGCGACCAGTTCCTCGTCGCTCACAACCGCACCGTCGGACAGTTCCTGGTCGAGGATGTCGATCCGGCCCTGCAGCATGCGCCGGACGTAGGAGAGATCGGCCTCCTCCTGCATGGCGTCCTGACGACGCTCACGGACCTCCTGCATGGACAGTTCGGTGAGACCGGCGACGAACTCAGGCGACAGGACGCGGTCGATCCGGCGGCGCCCGCCCGGCATTGGTCTGACCACGTTCCACCTCCGTCGAGTCCTACCCTATCCACCCCGGACTCACCGGCGTGCACCGTGGCGCGAACCCCGGCCCACCGTCTGCGTGCGCGTGGTGGAACTGCGGGCATGGGAGCCCCTCGCGCGCATGCAATCGCGACAGGAGTGGGTTCGTCGGCGAGTCGGGCTCAAGCCCAACGTGGAACACTCCGACAAAGGGATACGGCATCGACCGCGGAGATTCACGTGGTGACAGGACCCGGCCCCAGACCCAATTGGGCTGACGAACTACTCGACCTGGCCGCCCAGGAGGCGACCGGGCGCCTCGTCGTGCTGTCATCCGCGGGCGACGAGGGCTGGGTGGAGTTCCGTGACGGCGAACTGGTGGGGGTCAGTGCCGCATCACGGCGCCCGCTGCTGGCGCGGCGTCTTACCGCTTTCGGCGTGATGGCCGCGCCGGACGTGGCGGCTCTGCTGTCCGCGCTGCGGGCTCAGACGGGACGCCGGCTCATCGATGTGCTCGTGCACGACCGACTGGTGCCGGATGCCTTCATCACGGGGTTCGTCCGCAACACCATGGCCGAGCAGTTGGGGGTCATGGCCGCTTTCCCGGAGGCTCAGCACCACTTCCGGTCCGGTCCCGTGCACCAGTCCGTCCCGCCGCAGCGCGCCGACGAGGTCCTTGCGACCGCCCTCGCCGTGAGCCACACGTTCCCTCAGGAGTTGCAGGACCACGCCCTGAAGCGGTCCGACGACCAGGCTGCGGAGGTTCCTCCCGTCTTCCGGTCCGTTCTGGAGGCCTGCGACGGCTCTCGCTCGGCGCCCGACGTCGCCGATGCCTGCGGCCTCACCGTCGCCGAGACGGTCCAGGTTCTGACCGATCTGCGGAACCGGCGCCTCGTCGGTCTGGTTCCCCGTCCCGCACAGGACCCGTGGCAGGTGGCCCTGGCCGGGGAGGGCCCAGCAGCGTCGACACCACAGCCGACGCCGCCCGCTCCTGCTCCCGCGCCTGCTCCGGCGGGGGCGTCGTCTGCCCCGCCCGCCGGCGATCCCGTCCCTGCGCCCCCCCCGGCGACTGTGCCGACGCCCGCGGCCACCGCCGAACCGCCGATCGTGCTGACCCCATTGGCGCCCGAGCCGGTCGAGCCGGAGCTCGTCGCGAGCGATGGCTCGCCCGAGAGTCGCCGGGCCGCGCTGAACGCCCTGGCCGACCTGACGGAAGCGGTCGCGGGCGCACCCCCGGTACCCCACGTTCCCCCGGTGGACGAACCCCAGTCCGAAGTCACCACCACCAGCCCCCGGGTCTGGGCCAACCGGCCGATGCGCCCCGCGAACCCGATGGAGTCCGGGGACGTGCTGCGCGAGTTGAAGTCCCTCGGCGACTGACTCCGCGCTGACCTCAGACCACGATGGGTTCCTGAGCTGCATCGATGCCCGCCACCAGCAACTGCCGGGCGGGATCGGTCCGCGACTTCACCACGGCCAGGGCGATCGGGCCGAGTTCGTGGTGGCGGGCGCTCGAGGTCACGTGACCCACGTCGCGATCGCCGTCGGACACCGGGGCCCCGGCGGGGGGGAGACCCTCCGCCATGCCGTCGAGGTGCAACAGGACCAGTCGACGTGGCGGACGGCCCATGTTGTGGGTGCGGGCCACCGTCTCCTGCCCGCGATAGCAGCCCTTCGCCAGATGGACCGCCGATCCGATCCAGCCCATCTCGTGCGGGAGTGTCCGCGCATCGGTGTCCACGCCGGCTCTCGGCACACCTGCCGCGATCCGCAGCGCCTCCCACGCCCACGTGCCCGCCAGTCCCGGTGCGCCGGCCATCACCTGCGACAGTTCGGCGCGGGGCACCACGCTCTCGAGGGCCGGGAAGCGCCCCGGACGCTGCCGCACGTACTTGCCGGCATCGCCGCCCCGGTCCTCCCCCGACGGGGTCACACCGGTGCCGGCGAACTCG
Source organism: uncultured Micrococcales bacterium (assembly GCA_903915555.1). Classification (GTDB taxonomy): domain Bacteria; phylum Actinomycetota; class Actinomycetes; order S36-B12; genus CAIWTL01. Next base: position 5,340 of record CAIWTL010000280.1, read on the forward strand.
GCGGGAACGCGCCACGTGACGACGGCCCCGGGGATCGCGGAGGACCCGAGACTGCCGACCACCGCGTACTCATCGGTCACGTCCGCCACCTCCACCCGGCGGAGGAACTGCATCGACCTCAGGTAGTCCGCGATCGGCGCGCCCGAGCCCGGGGGGACGATGAGCCACGTGGTCCCACCGTCGTCGACCACATGCAACTCGTGCTCCACCCGCCCGTTGGGGTCAAGGATGAGCGCCGTACGCGGTTCACCGGCGGGCAGGTCCAGCAACAGAGCGGTGGTCAGGTCGTTCAACCAGCCGAGCCGGTCGGCCCCGGTGACCGTCACGACACCCCGGTTGGACAGATCGACCCACGCGAGGCCACCCTCGAGGTCCCGCTGCTCGCGGCCGGGGTCGCCGTAGTGCCAGGGCACGGACTGGTCGGGAAACTCCGCGGGGGGCGGCACGGCGGTGGTCATGGTCCGATCGTGCCGCATCCGGCGCACACGCCGTAGATCGCGGAGTGGGTGGCGTCGATCCGGAACCCCGTCGATGCAGCGACGTCGCGGGTGAAACCCGCTGCCGATTCGACTGGAACGCTGACGACGGCCCCACATCGCAGGCAGGACAGATGGATGTGCGGTGGGCGCTCCACGAGGTGGTAGACCGGCGGGCCCGAGCCGATATGCGCATGGCTCACGATCTCCAGTTCCTGCAGCACCGCCAGGGTCCGGTAGACCGTCGACAGGCTGAGCCCCGGCTCCTCCGCCACAAGGGCGGCGTGGATCGACTCCGGTGTCGGGTGGGGCAGCGCCGAGAGTGCACGCAGGATCGCCTCCCGCTGCGGGGTGACCCGCTGCCCACGCGACCGCAGCTGGTCGCGCCATGCTTCGTCAGTCACCGTCGGCGGCAGCCGCGACGTCCGGATGCAGCCGGGCCGCCAGATGGTTCTGCAACGGCTGATCCATGGCGGCCATGTCGAAGGTCCACAGCAGATCGCCTTCGACCAGGCCGTAGAGCCGGTGACCGGACGTGTAGGGCTTGGACTCCTCGGTGCGGGCCACGACGTCGGTGCGCAACTCCATCTTCGCCCCGGTGATCGTGTCCTGGACCAGTCCGGTCACCTCGACCGAACCCTCCCAGATCTCGGAGTACCCCGTCGGGTGCGTGAGCAGGAACTCGACGGTGCGATCGGCGAGGGGTCGTAGGAAACCCGACTCCGTTGCGGTGGGGCGCACCCGGTTGCCCTCGTCGTCCAGTTCCCAGGACCGCGACCAATAGGTGAGGAAGGGTCTCCCGTCGCACGAGAACTGGACCTCCTGGCCGAACCGGAAATCCTCGATCGTGGGGTACTGGCCGGTGCCGACCCCGATCCAGCGACCGATGAGCCACGACACCGGCAGGACCTCCGCCGGCAGCGCGTTCAGTTCTGCCCCTTGAACAGTTGCACGATCACGTAGATCGCGAACCAGACGATGGCGATGGACGCCACCACCAGCAGACCTTCGAAGAAGAGAATCACGACAGAAGGATACGCGCGGCGCGAGGGGACGTGGCCAGGTGGCCAGATGGCCAGAGTGGCTAGAGTTCGCGTGTGGCCCGGTCACTCGTCGTCAAGGCAACAGCGGGCGCCGATTCCCCCGAACGGTGCTCCCAGGCGTTCACCGTCGCGGCCACGGCGGCCGCGTCGGGCGTGACAACGTCGTTGTGGCTGACCGGGGAGGCCGTGTGGCTGGCCGTCCCCGGCCGCGCGGCGGAGTTCTCGCTGGCCCTGTCCCCCGACCTGTCGTCTCTCCTCGAAACTCTGCTCGAGGAGGGGACGGTCACGGTGTGCACGCAATGTGCGGCCAGACGCGACCTGAGCGCCGACGACCTCGTGGCCGGCGTGCAGGTCAGAGGCGCAGCGGCGTTCGTCGCCGAGGTGCTCGAGGACAGCGTCCAGGCCCTCGTCTACTGAGGCACGCACTCCCCGAAGGTCTCGGCCTCACGCCCGGCGGAAACGCTGCACCAGCAGGTAGATCTCACACCCGAGGCAGAAGTTGAAAGCGGCGTTCAGGAACGCGGCTGCCAACGCGAAGGCAGTCGCGATGTAGGCGACGATCGGCACCCCGACAGCCAACCCGACCAGGGCGACCACGACGAAGACGAGACCGACCTGCTGCGCGAAGCGCGGGGGTGCGGCGTCCTCCATCTCGGTCGGCGGCCCCAGTCGGGGCGCCACACTCGAGCGGTAGAGGATGCCATAGGGCTGCGCCTGGACACCGAAGAGTGCAGCGGCCCCGAAAGCGATCGCCTGCCACACGAGAAGCACCACGGCGATCACGGAGGGGATCGTCAGAAGGACGACCGCGAGGACCACCACCGTGAGGGCAGCACCGAAGCGCGGGCCGCGGGGGTCGATCATGGTGCGGACACCGGCTCCGACGGGCTCGGTGACATCGGCCCCGTCGACCGCGGACCCGCCCTCCGCGGCGTCGCCGGCCACGCGGTCGTCGTCGGCCGGATCGGCCTCCGCGTCGACCTCCGCCACGTCGCTCTCCGCCACGTCGACCTCCGCCACGTCGCTCTCCGCCACCTCGCTCACCGTCACATCGACCTCAGCCGTATCGACCTCGACACCGCTGCGCTCCGCGTCACCGTCACCGGGGGACCCGTCGACCTCGGTCACATCGACCTCAGCCATCTCGACCTCGGCCGTGTCGTCGACGACAGCAGCGTCGTCCTGGACATCTCGCGTTTTCCTCATGGCAGCCACCCCTCCAGGGTTACACGACCTGACCCAGCGCAGCCAGGACTTCGGACTTCCGCGGCAGCCCCGTCGCGCGTTTGCGGATGGCGCCATCGGCGTCCAGCAGCAGGACGGTGGGGGTGCGCCGGATCTCGAGGCGCCGTACGAGGTCCATATGCTCCTCGGCGTCGATCTCCACGTGTGCGACCCCCGGCAGTTCCGCCACGATGCCGCCCAGCAACAGTCTGGTGGAGCGGCAGGGCTGGCAGAACGCCGACGAGAACTGGACGAACGTCGCCTTCTCGCCCAACGCGGCGCCCAACTCCTGGCTGGTCAGCAGTTCTCCGCCGTGGTGCCGGGCATCGGGGGTGTCCACGTGGGCCTCCGGTTCGTCGGCGCCGACCGGGACCGGCGCGTCACTCATGCGGCCGTCGCTCCAGCGACGCCACAGGCCGAAGGCCGTCGCCGCAGCCAGCGCGATCACGAGGATCCACACTCCGGTCACGGTCTCTCCTGTCCCACGGCCCCGCATGCTGACGACACGGGCAGTCACCAGTGTCAGGGCGCAACGCCCCAGGAACCAAACCGATTCCCCGCCACCAACGGCACCGGCGGCGACCGGCGGCCGTGTGGATCGGCGCTTCTCTGCGTCAAGGCCAGCTCCGGCAGTAGCCTGCAGCAGTGGCGAAGGAGCCGGCGCTGGGACACCTGGGCGCCAAACTGCACAACATCGTGGCGCTGCGCCGCGCCACGAGACTGGCCGTCGTCGTACCGCTCGTCCTGGTGCTGCTGAGCAACATCCCCGTGCTCGCTCCCTCGGCGCTGTTCGGGGTCTTCGGGTCGCTGGCGCTGCTGTTGTTCGCCGACTTCGGCGGTCCACTCCGCTATCGGTTCACCGCCTATCTGCTGACCACGGCCGCAGGGGTCCCCCTCATCCTCGTGGGCATCGTCTTCGGCCAGTCGGACCTCAGTGGGGCGGTGGTCATGTTCGTCGTGGCCCTCGTCATCGGGCTGGCCGCCCTGTTGCGCGGGCCCGTGGCCTCGGCGCAGACCGTCCTGCTGCTCGTGACGGTTTTGTCGGTCACCAGCGCTGCGCGCGGATCCCAGTGGACAGCCGCCGCGGCGTGGGTGATCGGTGGTGTGGCCGCCGCGGTATCGGCCGTAGTCCTGTGGCCGGCGCGGCCCTCGCACCGCCTCAGCCGGCCGTTGGCCGAGCTGTACCGCACGGCGGCGCAGGTCGTCCGTGACCGGTGGGTCACCCACGACGAAGGCACCCGGTCGACGGACCTCGGCGACATGGACAGTGAACTGTCCGCGCTGCATGGACAGTTCGACGGCAACCTGATGCGTCCCTCCGGCCTGACCAACAACGACCGCATGATCGCCCAGTTGGTGGATCTGGTGGGTCGCGTGCGCGCCTATCAGCGGTGGCCCACGCTCGAGGAGGAGCGGCAGGACCCCGCCATCGCCGACATGGACGCCACCCTCGCCGAAGCGGTGGCGGAGGAACTCGACGACATCGCGTCCGACATCAGCGGCGAAGGGCACGACGTGTGCGCCGAGCGCCTGCAGCAGGCCCGGGACCAGCATCTGGCCCAGGTGACCGCCTGGGTGCAGGAGGCGCGCACGACCATGCCGGCCGCGGACGTGCGCCGACAGATCGACTCGTCGTTCCCCCTGCGTCTGACGGCGATCAGCACGGAACTGGCGGCCGCGGGGAGCAACGACAGCGGTACGTTCGACGATCCCGTGTTGGTGGGGGAACTGGACGCGGTCAAGGGTTCTGCCTGGACCCGGATCAAGCGCAACCTGACGTGGGAGTCCCCCTGGTTCCGCAACGCCCTGCGATCGGCGATCGCCCTGAGCATCAGCGTGGCCCTGGCCAAGGGGATCGGCCTGGAGCACAGTTTCTGGATCGTCCTGGGGACACTCACCGCTCTGCGCTTCGATGCATCGGGAACCGGCCGTACGGCACTGCAGGCGCTGGTGGGGACCACCGCGGGCGTGACCATCGGCGCCGCCTTGATCCTTCTCGTCGGGGACACCACCGCGGTCTGGTGGGCACTCCTGCCCCTCATCCTGCTGATCACCGGCTACACACCGGGCAACTTCTCGCTCATCGTCGGCCAGGCGGGATTCAGCGTGACAGTCATCGTGCTGTTCTCGGTCCTGTTCCCCGCCACCCTCGCGACGGCGGAACTGCGGCTCATCGACGTCGCGATCGGCCTGCTGGTGAGCCTGGCCGTCAGTGCGGTCATGTGGCCGCGCGGGGTGGCGGCCAGCCTGCAGAGCCATATGACCGATGCGCTGACTTCCGCCTCCGACTACCTGCTCATGTCCATCGACTACATCGTGGGCGGCGCGGTGGACCGGCGGATGCTGGCGCGATTCGCCGAACGCTCGTCACTCGCGCTCGAGCAGGCACGTGAGGCGTACGACCTCACCATCGCCCAGAAGCCGCCCGGCGCCGTGCCCATCCAGACCTGGTTCCGCGCGGCCCTCGTGGCGCGGCACGTGGACGCGGCGGCCCGCCAGCTCCCGGGCGCGGCCGAGCGGGTCGCCGCTCTCGACGGCGGTCGCACCATTCCGCTGAGCCTGACCGGTCCGGTCCTCGACACGACCCACGATGTGCGGGACAGCCTGCGGGAAGTCATCCACTCCTTCGATGACCTGCGGGACAGACCCGCGCCGGAGATGTCGTCCCATCTGCTGACCGCCCCCCAGCCGGACCCACTGTCGGAGCGTGCGGTGAGCGAGTTGCGCCATGCCATCGACGAATGGCTGGCCCAGCCACCGGACTGGGGGGGAGCCGGACCCGACCCACGCCCGGCGATCCTGGCGTGGATCACAGACTGGGAGTCGTTCATCGCGTGGAGCGCGGCCCAGCTGACGGCGACGGCGTCCGGTCCGCCACCCACGAACTGATCCGCCGGACCAGGTCGGCGGGGATCGCGGCCTCCGCGTGCCCGAAGTCCTCGATCCAGACCTCTGTGTTGTCCACCACCCCGCGGTCGGAGGAGCCCTCGGCGGCACCCCGGGCCAGCGCCTGCGGATGCTCGAGGGGGAAGAACGCGTCCTGGCGACCATGGACCACCAGGAAGGGGGTCGGCGGGATCCGGGCGGCCGTTCGGGCCGGGTGTTCGGGCCAGGGCAGCGGCCACGGCGGCGGGGTGACACGCGTGCGGTTCGCGGTGCGGAGGTAGGCCCGTCCCAAGGGGTTCTCGATACCGAGGTGCAGCAGTCGCATGATGGCGGTCCCCCGGTAGTACCAGAACGCGGGCGGGCTCACGGCGACGACGCCCGCGACTCCCCCGACCAGACCGGCGTGCCGCAGCACGACGGCACCGCCCAGGGAGAAGCCGACAGTGACCACATCCGGGTGGCCGAGGAGCCTGGCCCACGCGACGGCCGCCGCCACGTCGTGGATCTCGCGCTCCCCCAGCGTCGACACACCGTCGCTGCGGCCGTGGCCGCGCAAGTCGAGCGCCACGACCGGGAACTCCTCGTTGAGGATCCCCTGGATGGCCATGTTCGGCGCTGCCCCGGAGGACACGTTGAAGCCGTGCACGAGCACGACGGCCACCGGACCACCCGGTCCCGGGGAGTAGGTGGCGTGCAGCACGGTGCCGTCATCGGTGAGCAGGCGGCGCTCGAGCGCCGGGACCGATTGTCGCACGGTGGGATATTCTCGCAGAGACACCTCACCCCGGGGGCCACCATGCGACTGCTGCTGCTGACCTCGCAGTCCGGTCCCGCAGCGAACGTGCTGCCGGCCGTGGAGTTGCTGACCCATACCCTTCGGGTGCTTCCCGCGGAGGGGACGGCCCTTCTCGACGCCCCCCCGCACGACGTCATCCTCGTGGACGGCCGCACCTCGCTGCCGCAGGCGCGTTCCCTCACCCGACTCATCCGCGCCACGGGAGTCGATGTGCCGCTGCTCCTGGTGCTCACCGAAGGCGGTTTGGCGGCCGTGCAGTTCGACTGGGGGATGGACGACGTCCTCGTCGACTCCGCGGGCCCGGCCGAGGTCGAGGCGCGACTGCGGCTCAGCCTCGGGAAGATCAGCAGCTCCGCGACCGAGACGGACGACTCCCCCGACCGGATCCGGCGCGGCGCTCTGGTGATCGATGAGTCGTCCTACACGGCCACCCTGGGCGACCAGCATCTCGACCTCACGTTCAAGGAGTTCGAGTTGCTCCGCTACCTGGCCACCCACGCCGGGCGGGTGTTCACTCGTGCCCAGCTGCTGCAGGAGGTATGGGGTTACGACTATTACGGCGGCACCCGGACCGTGGATGTCCATGTGCGCCGGCTGCGCGCCAAGCTCGGCCTGGAGTACGAGACGCTCATCGGGACCGTCCGGAACGTCGGGTACCGGTTCGTCGAAGATGCGGTGCCGCCGGGACAGCCCGAGACCGCACAGGCATGATCGAGCGGGTCGACCGGCTCACCCCTGCACAGTGCGCCGCTGTGCGGCGGCTGCTGGCCGAGGAGGAGGAGCGCAGCGGCCGACGCCCCCTCGACGAGGTGAACCGCCTCGCGCTCGCGGGCACCGACCCGGCCCCCCGCGAGCACTGGCTGATGACCGACCCGCAGTTGCTGGCCTATGCCGTGGTGTCCCCCGCAGGTGTCGCCGAACTGACCGCCTGCGACGTGGCCGCGGCCACCACTCTGCTGGCAGAGGTCCGCAATCGTCATCCCGCTGGGATCCTGTGGACCCACGGCGATCGATCCACCGGGAACCGCGCCGCACGTGGACTGGGACTGACATGCGCACGGGAGCTCCTCCTGCTGGCGCGGGCGCTGCCCCTCGACCATCCCGAGCGCCCACTGCCCGACGGCGTCACACGCAGCGCCTTCCGACGCGAGGTGGACGCCGAGGACTGGCTCGAACTCAACGCGCGGGCCTTCGCCGACCTGCCCGACCAGGCATCGTGGGACGCGGGCGACCTCGCACTGCGGCTGTCGGCTCCGTGGTTCGACACGAACGACTTCCACATCGCGCGCGGATCCGATGGCTCGATGGCAGGTTTCCACTGGACGAAGATCGATCCCGACGCCTCCGCGGATGGCACCGTGTCCGGTGAGGTCTTCGTGATCGCCGTCGATCCGCGGTGGCGGGGTACCGGTCTCGGCGCCGCGCTCCTCGACCACGGGCTGCACCACCTTGCGGAGCGGGGGATGCCGCAGGCCCACCTCTTCGTCGATGCTGACAACCGGGCGGCCGTCGGCCTTTACGAGGCCGCTGGGTTCCGGCGCGTGGACGGCGATCGGCAGTACCTGCTGTGACCCCGGCGCGGGGACTCCCCGCGCACCGGTCAGTCGTCGAGGGCGGCGAAGAACTCGACCGCGATGCCGTCGGGGTCGCGCGCCGTGAGGGCCCATCCGTAGGGCGCCCCCTCGACGGGCCCGTGGGCGATGCCCAAGTCGTCGAGTTCCACCGCCTTGGCCCGCACCTCATGCTGGTCGGAGCATCGGATCCCGATGTGGTCGAGCCCGACCCGGCGGTGGTCGAACCGGTCCCCCGGATCACCACCGTGATGCTGGGTCAGCCCGATGACCAGTCCACTCGACCACTGCATCCGGACTCGTTCCCAGCCGTTGCCCGCCCGTCGTACCGCCGTCGCGCGACCGAGGGCGTCGTGGTACCAGGCCTCGCTGGCATCGAGGTCGGTGACGGTGAGGGTGATGTGGTGAACGGGGTGTTCGTGGCTCATGCCCCGACGGTAGCGCCCCCGTCGGTGACTCTCAGGACAGGATGTCCTTGCGGTCGAACCGGAGGAACGCGATCCCCACCAGCACCACGAACGCGGCGAAGGCGAGGGCGGCACCGCGGGCCATGGGGGACCAGTCGATCTGGGGCTGCAGGGCCCCCACCCAGGCATTGGTGTAGTCGGTCGGCAGCCACTGCCGCAGATCACCCAACGCCTCGATCGCGTCGAGGATGCTGCTGACGATCACGATGATCAGGGCCGTGCCGACCGCTCCCAGGGGGGCGTCGGTCGACACCGTCATCAGGAAGGCGATCCCCGCGGTGAACAGCAGCGAGATGAAGATGAACCCGGCGCTGACCGCCACCCGCCATACCGCGTCGGGACCGCTGAACGATCCTCCCGCCGGGCTGGCCAGCGGCCCCCCACCGAACGCCAACCACCCGACGGCGTAGGACGTGACGATGAGCAGCACCAGGCCACCGGCCGTGGAGAGCAGACCCACCACGAGCTTCACCCACAGCAGGCGACGCCGGGGAACGGGCGCCGCCAGCAGGTACCGCAGGGTGGACCACTGGGCCTCGCTCGCCACCGTGTCGCCCAGGAAGACCGCCGTCACGAGGACCAGCAGGAAACCCGTGGCGAAGAACAGCATGGTGACGGTGAAGTTCCACGCACCGCTCGTGGCCAGCCCCACCAGGTCGAGGCTGCCCCCACCGAACCTGCGGCCCGAGTCCGAGCCGGAGGACTGCGGACCGAACTTCACCGCGGCCACCACGATCAGGGGCAGCAGGACCAGCAAGGCATAGGTGACCACCGTGCGCCGGCGACGGAACTGTCGTGCGAGTTCGACGCGGATGGGCATGGCGGTGCGGACGTCGTACGTCGCGGCGGTGGACGTCATCATCCCCCTCCCACGGTGCGGTCGGAGCCGACGATCTCGAGGAACACGTCCTCGAGTCGCTCACCGGCGGACTTGAGGTCCACGACGTCGCCATCCGCGACGACCCTGCCCCGGTGCATGACCACGACGTGGGTACAGGTCATCTCCACCTCGGCGAGCATGTGGGACGACACGATGACGGTGCGCCCAGTGGCCGCGTAGTCCCGCAGCACGTCGCGCATCTCCCGGATCTGCGGCGGGTCCAGGCCGTTGGTCGGTTCGTCCAGCATGAGAAGGTCGGGCATCCCCAGCATGGCCTGGGCGATCCCGAGGCGCTGTCGCATCCCCTGGCTGTAGGAGCCGACCTTGCGATCGACGGCGGTGCCGAGCCCGGCGATCTCCAGCACCTGGTCGTAGCCGGGATCCCCGGTGCGGCCGGTCGCCCGCCAATACAGCTCCAGGTTCGCCCTCCCCGACACGTGCGGCAGGAACCCGGCTCCCTCCACCAACGAACCCACCCGCGACAGCACCGGCGCCCCGGCGTGGACGCGCTCACCGAAGAGGTACATCTCCCCGCCGGTGGGGCGGATCAGCCCCATCAGCATGCGCATGGTGGTCGTCTTGCCCGCCCCGTTGGGGCCCAGCAGTCCCAGGACCACACCCCGCGGGACGGTGAAGCCGACATCGTCGACCGCCGTCGGACCGCGTCGGTAGGTCTTGCTGACGTGCTCCACCACCACCGGGGTGTCCACGAGTTCCGGGCGGGATTCCGGACGCGGTGGGCGGGGACGCAGCGCCCACACGACACCCGCGACCACCGCGGCCAACGGGACGACGAGGAGCAACCACGCCGGCGCGGACTGTCCCGTCGTGGTCACGTCGTCGGGCACCGGCAGCAGGAGTTCGTCGTCGCCGATGCCCACCCGGTAGAGCGCCGGCCGCTGGGGCAGTCGGTAGGCCGCGTCCGTGGTGCCCACCACGACCTTCAACCGGTCCCCGGCCGCGACCCGCGTGGCGATGGCGGGGAGGTCGATCGTCACCTGCGTGGGAGTGGGACCCACCCTCTCGATCCGCACCGGGGCGACGAGACCCTGGGGAGCGGTCTCGGTGCCTGCGGCCGTCACCACCCGGGTCTGTGCGAACAGCGCCACGTCACCGACGGGGGGATCGGCCGCGAGGCTGACGGTGACCCGGGGTGATCCCATGACGGTGAGGTCCCGGTCCACCGGGGCCGTCTCGAACGACACCGTCTGTCCCGGAGGTGCCATCCCCACCTGGGCGGCGAGGCCGCCGATGCCCGGGAACGACGACACCGCGGCGGGCGCGCCCCCGGCGGGCGCCCGGACCACCCCACCCTCGCCGGTCAGCGGCACCGCCACGCGAGGCGCGTCGACGAGGTCCGGCACCGAGGCGACAACCGGCTGCCGGCGGGAATCGGCGCCCAGGACGCCGTCGACCAGGGTGACCTCGGGCACTGTGGGCACCGCGGGTCCCGCGGCCAGATGGGCGGTGAACCACTCGGCGGTCATCACCGTCAGACGCTCCGGTTCGGGAGAACCTCCGTCGTGGCCGCCTCCGTGCCACACGAGGCGGACCGGGTTCTCCGGGTCCGCACCACGGATCTGTCGGTAGTTCGCGAGGGCCTGCGCGTAGGGGAACAACGAGTCGGCCTGTCCGACGCCGATCAGCGTAGGGACGGTGACCCGGTCGGTGACACTCGCCGGACTGGATGCGGCGAGCAGGGCGTCGTCGCCGGCTGTCGGCGGGGAACCCGTGGCCGCGCGGTCGAATGCCTCGCACCAGGCGCGGGTGAACCGTCCGCACAGGTCGTCACCTGCTCCTGGCTGGTCGAGCCCGACGGAGAAGAAACCCCCCGCCCACCACTGTTTGAAGACCCCCAACGTTCGCGCCGGCACCCAGCTCTGGCCGAACAACGACGACCGCAGATCGTTCCAGGTGATGTCGGCCGCCACCGCGTCGACACGATCGTCGTAGCCGGCCAGCAGCAGCGCCAGGGCCCCGCCGTACGATCCTCCCGCCACACCGATGCGCGGATCGCCGGGGGCATCGGTGAGGACCTCCGGGCGGCGGGCGAGCTCGTCGACGATCCGGCGGGCATCAGCCACCTCGAAGCGGGGCGCGTTCATCGAGATCTCACCGCCGGATTCCCCGAAGCCCCGTGCGGTGTAGGCCAGCACGACGAATCCGTCGTCGGCCAACGCCTGCGCCTGCTCCGTGACGTCCCGTTTGCTCCCCCCGAAGCCGTGGGCGACCACGATGGCCGGGGCCGGCGTCGTCGCCGGCAGATAGAGATCGGCGTCGATCTCCACGGGCCGCGGGTCACTCCGCGACGTGGGTCCTCCGGCGACAATGAGGGACTGGGGCGACGGGCCGTCGGCTGCGGCGGCGCCCCCCGCCGCGGCTGCGAACAGCGCGGCGGCCGCGACCGCCGCCCCGATCCCCGACATCAACCACCCCGGCACCGCTCCAGCATCCCCTGCCGCACGCCGCACCGCACCACGGGGTGAGCGATCGTGGTGGTGGCCGGAACCCCTCTGCTCGCGCGGGTGCCTGTGACAGGATCGGGCTATGACCGCGGAACTCGCCGATACATCCGCCGAGGTGGACACGGACGCCGGGGCGCCCTTCGACCTCCCGTTGCCCGATGACCGGTTCCTGGACCGCGAGTTGTCCTGGCTGGCTTTCAACGACCGCGTGCTGCAACTCGCCGAGGACGGGCGTTCCCCACTCCTGGAGCGGGCGAAGTTCTGCGCCATCTTCGCCAGCAACCTCGACGAGTTCTTCATGGTGAGAGTTGCCGGCCTCAAGCGCCGCATCGCCACCGGGATCGCCGTGCAGGCCGCCAGCGGGCTCCAGCCGACAGAGGTCCTCGAGGGGATCTGGCGCGAGTCCCGCACCCAGATGCGGCGCCAGGCGGCGGTCTTCCGCGATGACATCCGCCCCGCGCTGGCAGAGGAGGGGATCGAACTGCTGTCGTGGGATGAGCTGTCCGGCCTCGAGCAGCAGGAACTGCACGAGTTCTTCCGCGACCGGGTGTTCCCGGTACTGACACCCCTGGCGGTCGACCCCAGCCATCCCTTCCCCTACATCTCCGGGCTGTCGCTCAACCTGGCCGTGGTGGTGCGCAACCCCGAGACGGGCAACGAACTGTTCGCCCGCGTGAAGGTCCCGCCCCTGCTGCCCCGCCTCGTCCACGTGGACGGTCAGCGATTCATCCCGCTCGAGGACGTCATGGCCGAACACCTCGACCAGTTGTTCCCGGGGATGGAGGTGCTGCAGCACCATGCCTTCCGCGTCACCCGCAACGAGGACCTCGAGGTCGAGGAGGACGATGCCGAGAACCTACTGAAGGCGCTCGAGCGGGAGTTGATGCGCCGTCGCTTCGGGCCACCGGTGAGGCTCGAGGTGGAGGAGTCGATCGACCCTCACGTCATGGAGTTGCTCGTCAGCGAGTTGGGGATGAACATCGCCGAGGTCGTCCAGCTCCCCGGCCCGCTGGATCTCACGTTCCTGTGGACGCTGGTGGGGCTCGACCGCGG
>CAIWTL010000281.1 GCA_903915555.1 uncultured Micrococcales bacterium
CCGGTCCACACCGTGGCGTTCTCGATGCGGGTCGTTGCCATGTGCCCTCCCGGGGTAAGCGAGGGGCGGCCGGCCACGGCCGGCCGCCCCTCGGCGTCCTACTTCTTGAAGTTCGTCCAGACCTGGTCGTAGAGGTCGATGGCCTCCACGGAGCAGCCCGGGACGGGAGCGGCCAGCGCCTTGAACTCCTCGGGGATGACGACGGCCGGATTGGCGCCCAGCTCCGCGGTCATGAACTCCGAGGATCCGGTGATGCCGTTGTCGTATCCGACGAAGTTCGTCGCCTCGCCGATGTTGGCCGGATCCATCATCCAGTTGATGAAGATCTTGGCGTTGTCGACGTTCTGCGCGCCCACGGGGACGGCGAAGTTGTCCGACCACAGCGTGATGCCCTCGGCGGGGTACACGTACTGGAGGTTGGGGTTGTCCGCCTGAGCGCGAGTGAAGGCGCCGTTCCACATCATGTGCACCGTCTGCTCGCCCGAGGCCATGCGGCCGATGACGCCGTCGGAGTTGATGACAGCGAGATTGGGCTTCCAGCCGGCGAGGAGCTCCTCCACCTTGATGTAGTCGTCGCGGTTGGTCGAGCAGGGCGCGGATCCGACGGCGCGCAGGGCGGCGTGGATGACCTCGACCTGGTCGTTGAGCGTGCCGATCTTGCCGGCAGCGGGGCTGTCAGCCGCGAAGAAGTCCGCCCACGAGGTGATCTCGAGGCCGGCCTTCGTCGGGTCATAGGCGATACCCGTGGTGCCGTACATGTAGGGCGCCGAGTACTTGCGGCCTGGATCGAAGTAGACGTCCATGAACTCGGGCTTGATGAACTGGCCATTGGGGAACGATGCCGGATCGACCTCCTGCAGGAGCCCGAGCTCGATCATCTGGGCGACCATGTAGTCGCTGGGCACGATGACGTCGTAGTTGGCGCCGCCCGCCTGCAACTTGGCCAGCATCGTCTCGTTGGAGTCGTAGTTGTCGAGGTTGACGGTGATGCCCGTCTCGCTCTCGAACCGCTCGAGCAACTCGGGCGAGATGTAGTCGGTCCAGTTGTAGAGGTTGACCTCACCGCCGTTGGGCGTCGGGAAGTCCGCGGCCGGCTCGGGGCTGGTCTCTCCGCCGCCGCTATCCGACGAGGCCGGAGCGGGTGCCGAGGAGGCCGCCTCGCTGCCGCCACCCATGGTGGTCTCGCCGCCGCATGCGGCCAGGGCCAACATGCCTGTCAGGCCGAGTGCCAGCGCCAGGCTGGACATCCGACGGTTCTTCCACCGTGTCATCAGTACCTCTTTCTTCTCGTAATCAAGTAGGACCCGGTCACGATAATGACGCTCACCAGGAGCAGAAGGGTGGACAATGCGTTTACCCCTGGCGTGATCGCATTGCGGATCATGCCGAAGATATAGACCGGCAGCGTGGTGCCGCCAGGGCCTGCCAGGAAATAGGAGACCAGGAAGTCATCCAGGCTGATGATGAAGGCCAGGAGGGCGCCCGCGACGATGCCCGGCATGAGCAGGGGCAGGGTGATCCGCCGGAAGATCGTCCACTCATTGGCGCCAAGGTCGGCTGCCGCCTCGTAGATCGACAGGTCGACCGAGCGGAGCCGGGCGCGGATCGGCAGTAGGGCGAAGGGAATACAGAACGCCGTGTGCGCCAGCGTGATGGCCTCGACTCCGAGCGGCGCTCGAATCTGCACGAAGAGCGCGAGCGTGCCGATGGCGAAGACGATCTCGGGGATGATGAGCGGGGCCATGATGAGCGACCACGCGAATGTGCGTCCGGCGCGCACCATCCTCAGCAGCCCGATGGCCAGGCCCGTGGCGAAGAGCACCGACAGGATCGTGGCCACGACGGCCACGCGCAGGGAGTTCATGAGCGCGCGCTGGATGTCGTCGTTGGTGAGGACATCGGCGTACCACTCGAGGCTGAAGCCCTTCCACACCGTGACGACGCGGTTGGCATTGAAGGAGTAGCCGACGACGAAGACCAGCGGGATGTAGAGAAACGCCAGGACGATCACGGAGATGAGAGTGAAGAGCGGAAAGTTCTTGAGCGACTCGCCCGTGCCGCGCGCCCGGCTCATAGGAACGACTCCAGTTCCTGGCGCGCCCCGGCCTTGTTGGCCCGGCGGCTGATGACCGCGAAGATCACGAGTGCGAGCAGGGTGATGACGAGCACCATGACGGACAGTGCGGCGCCGAAGGGCCAGTTGCGCGATGCCCCGAACTGGGCCGCGATGACGTTGGCGATCATCGACGTCTTGCCACCGCCGAGCAGTTCGGGCGCCAGATACGACCCCAGGGCGGGAATGAAGACCAGGATCATGCCGGCGATCACGCCGGGACGAACAGCGGGAAGGACGACGCGTCGCAACACCGTCAGGCGCGTGGCGCCCAGGTCGTAGGCGGCCTCGGCCAGCCGGAAGTCGAAGCGCTCGGCGCTGGCGTAGATCGGCAGGATCATGAAGGGCAGGAAGGCGTACACCAGCCCGACCGTCGTGGCGAACGGCGTGTAGAGCATCGAGATGGGCTCGGAGATGATGTTGGTCCACTCGAGCGCGCCATTGATGGGGCCGTTGTCATTGAGGATGATCACCCACGCGTAGGTGCGGATGAGCAGGCTGGTCCAAAACGGGATCGTGACGATGAAGACCAGGGCGGTGCGCCACTTCGGGGGCCGCGTCGCGATCCAGATCGCGATGGGAATCGACAGCACGAGGCAGACCACCGCGGTGACCAGCGAGTACAGCACCGAGTTGAAGAAGATCTGCAGGTAGGTCGGGTCGAAGGTCTTCTCGCCCGACAGCGACTCGGTATAGAAGAGCTCGACGTAGGGCTGGGTGGTGAACGTCCACTTCACGCCGACGCCGAGCTTGGCCCGGCTGAGGAACGAGTAGATGACGATGATGACGAGTGGGCCGAGCACCAGCGCGATGAGGAAGAGGATCCCGGGCAGTCCGGCCCACCACGAGCCCTGACCCGCACGACCCCGCTTGGTCGGCGGGGTCGGCGTCGCGGTGGTGGCCATCAGGCCTCCACCACCCGCACCGAGCCGGGCGGGAAGGCGACGCGCACGGAGTCACCGGACGCCAAGGTCCCAGGCGTTGCTCCCGCCTGCCGCACCGAGATCACCGAGTCACCGACCTTGACGTCGACGTGCATGTCGCCGCCGACGAAGGTGGCATCGAGCACGGTGCCGTTGCCATCGGGGGCAGGCGTTACGGAGACGCTCTCGGGGCGAACGGCGACGAACACCTGGCCGTCGGTTGCCGTCGCGCTGTCGGCGGCGAGCGACTCGGCAGCCAGAGGGCCGAAGCCGGCGATGGTGATCGAGCCTGCCGCGGCAGTGCCCTCGAGGATGTTGGCCTCGCCGATGAAGTCGGCGACGAACCGCGTGCGGGGCGCCAGGTAGACCTCGCGCGGCGGGCCTACCTGCACGATGCGACCGCTGTCGAAGACGGCGACCTGGTCGCCCATCGACATGGCTTCGTCCTGGTCGTGCGTGACGAGCACGAAGGTGATGCTGGTCTCGCGCTGCAGTCGCTTGAGCTCGCTCTGCATGCCGCGTCGCAACTTGAGGTCGAGGGCGGAGAGGGGCTCGTCGAGGAGGAGGACCTCGGGCTCCTTGGCCAGGGCTCGGGCCAGAGCCACGCGCTGCTGTTGGCCGCCGGAGAGCTGGCTGGGCCGGCGCGCACCCAGCCCGGTGAGTCGGACCATCTCGAGGGCGGCGTCGACCTTGCGGGCGATCTCGTCCTTGGGGAGCTTGTCCATCTGCAGGCCGAAGGCGATGTTCTGGGCCACTGTCATGTGGGGGAACAGCGCGTAGGACTGGAAGACCGTGTTGACGCGGCGCTTCCATACGGGTACGTCGTCGATGCGCACACCCTTGAGGTCGATCTCACCGCTGTCGGGAGCTTCCAGGCCGGCGATACAGCGCAGGAGTGTGGTCTTGCCGCA
>CAIWTL010000282.1 GCA_903915555.1 uncultured Micrococcales bacterium
CCCGGGCCTGGGTCCAGCGGGTCTCCGGGGTGTCGCCCAGCGTGAAGAGCGCCTCGGCGCACCCCGCTGCCGCACCCTGCCGGGCCAGGTCCGCGACTTCCTCGAGCCGTAGGTACATGTCGTCACCCTGCCGTCTTAGTTCCGCCGGGGACGCGGCGAAGGTGCAGTAGTGGCAACGATCCCGGCAGAGGCGGGTGAGCGGGATGAAGACCTTGGGCGAGTAGGTCACGACACCCGGCCTGCCCGCCTCGACCAGTCCGGCATCCCGGACCCTGGCCGCCGCCGCCGCGAGCCGACGCAGATCGTCACCCCTTGCCGACAGCAGTGCCACGGCCTCTCCCCGGTTGAGGCTCACCCCACGCTCGGCACGCACCAGGGCGCGCTGCGTCTCGCGTCGACTCACCGGCATGGCCCCACGGTACGCGCGCCCGCGGACGGCGGCGTCGCGGCCGCATCCGCCGGGTGGGACCATCGGGGCATGCGGGTGACGGTACTGGCGGGCGGCCATGGTGGCGCGAAGTTCCTGATGGGCCTCCGTGACCGTCCGGACGTCGAGGTGTCCGCGGTGGTCAACACTGCCGACGACCTCGTCGTGCACGGCCTCACGGTGTGCCCCGACCTGGACACCGTCATGTACGGACTCGGGGGTGGGCTCGACGGCGAGCGCGGCTGGGGGCGCATCGACGAATCGTTCCGGGCGAACGAGGACCTCGCCGCCTACGGCATGCCGCACACCTGGTTCGGGCTGGGCGACCGGGACATCGCGACACATCTGGTCCGCAGTCAGATGTTGGGGGCCGGCTACCGCCTGACGGACGTGACCGCCGCGCTGGCCGAGCGCTGGCGACCCGGGGTGACGATCCTGCCGATGTCCGACGACCGGGTGGAGACCCACGTCGTCGTGGCCGACGAGGAAGGGCGGCGTGCCATCCACTTCCAGGAGTGGTGGGTGCGGCACCGCGCGCAGATCCCGGCGACGGAGTTCGTCCAGGTCGGCGCCGACGCCGCGCGACCGACCCCCGAGGTCCTGGCCGCGCTGGCGGAGGCCGACGTCGTCCTCGTCGCCCCCAGCAACCCTGTCGTCAGCGTCGGCGCGATCCTGGCCGTCCCCGGCATCCGTGAGGCGTTGACCACGACCGCCGCCCCCGTGGTGGGGATCTCCCCCTTGATCGCCGGTCGCGCGGTGCGGGGGATGGCCGAGCAGTGTCTGGCGGCCGTGGGCGTGCCCTGCTCGGCCGCCGGAGTGGCCGCCCACTACGGCGCGCGCCGTTCGGAGGGACTCCTGGACGGTTGGCTCGTCGCTCCCGAGGACGCCTCGGTGCTGCCCGAACTCACCGACCTCGGCATCGAGGCGGCGGCGGTCCCCCTCCTCATGTCCGACCCCGGGGACGCCCGACGCCTGGCCGACTCGGCGCTGGCAGTGGCACAACGGGTGCGGGGATGAGCCGTCCGGCCGGCTACGAGGCGACGGCGCTCCAGGTCGTGGCACCGGAGGGCATCGGCGAGATCGGCGCCGGCCACGATCTGGCACGGGTCATCGCCCTCGCCGCTGCGACGGTGGACTGGCCGGACGGCTCCCGGGGGGTGTCACCCGGCGACATCCTCGTCATCACGAGCAAGGTCGTCGCGAAGGCCGAGGGACGTGTCCGCCCCGTGTCCCAACGGGATCGCGCCGAGGCGGAGGACACCGTGGCGGTCGTCGCACAGGTCCCCGGCGGACCACGTGTGGTGCGGACCCGGACGGGTCTCGTGATGGCCGCCGCGGGTATCGACGCCAGCAACACCGATCCGGACTCTTTGGTCATGCTCCCCGCCGATCCCGACCGTTCCGCCGCCGACCTGCGCACCCGCCTCGAGGCGGCGCTCGGTGTGACCCCCCTCGGTGTCGTGGTCTCCGACACCATGGGCCGCCCGTGGCGGCTCGGACAGACCGACACCGCCGTCGGCGCAGCCGGGGTGGCACCACTGGTCGACCTCGCAGGTTCCCCCGACGCCGGTGGCCGGCCGCTGTCGGTGACCGCACCGGCCGTCGCCGACGAGATCGCGGCCGCTGCCGATCTCGTGAAGGGGAAGGCCGCCGGCCGTCCCCTCGCACTGGTGC
>CAIWTL010000283.1 GCA_903915555.1 uncultured Micrococcales bacterium
CCTGGCAGCCCTGGAGATGGCGCCGTGGGTGGTCAGCGGCGTCATGCTCGCCCCGGACGCCGGTCCGGCGGTGGTCGCGGTCGTGTTCGGGGTCTCGTTCCATCGTTACGACCTGCTGTACCGCGCCATGGCAGGCGACTCGGTGCCCCGCTGGTTGGCGGCTGCCGCCCTCGGTGTGCCGGTCCGGATGCTCGTCCTCGGTGCGGCTCTCCTGTTCGCGGGCGCCCCCGGGGGCGTGGCGTGGCCGTTTGCTGTCTACTTGGGTCTCGTGGTCGTGGTGGTGGCATCCGTGCAGTGGTTGGCCTCGGGCCGGTCCACACGACCGCGCGGGGGGTCGTCCGCGTGAATTCCGGCAACCCCGTCGTCCTGCACATCGGGGTCCACAAGACCGGGTCGACCGCCCTCCAGGCGGCCCTCGCCGCAGCCCGTCCCGAGTTGCAGGAGCGGGGGGTTCTCTACCCGGGGCGCGACGAGGCGCACCATGCCGCCGCGTGGGCCGTCACCGGGTTCACGATGGGATACGGCGAGGAGGCGACGTCGGTCAGGTCGCGGAACTGGCCGGTGCTCGTCCGTCAGGCCCGCCGCCACGACGGTCCGGTCATGATCAGCAGCGAGTTCTTCGGGCGGATGAGGGCGCCCGCCGTGCGGCGCGTGGTGTCGGACCTCGGGACGGATCGCCTGCAGGTCGTGTTCGCGGTCCGGCGGCTCGGTGATCTGCTGCCGAGCTCCTGGCAGCAGTACCTGAAGTCGGGACTGACGGTCCCCTACCGGGACTGGCTCAAGGATGTCCTGACGTCCGACGAACCCGAGACGACCAAAGGCTTCTGGTACCGCGCCGACTTCGCCGAACTGATCAGGCGGTGGAAGCGGGTCCTGCCGCCGGAACGCATCACCGCGGTGATCCTCGAGCCGACGCAGCGGGACAGGATGTACCGCGTCACCGAGGACATGCTCGGGCTTCCCGCCGGACTGCTCGAACCCCATCGGGTCGCCGGTCGGGAGAACCGATCGATGACCGCAGTCGAGGCGGAGGCAGTGCGACGGACCAACCTCCTCGTCCGCGACACCATGGGCTGGGCCGAGTACTCGCGGGAGATCCGGCACGGTGCCATCCGGGCCATGATCGAGAACCGCGTGCCGCCCGAGGGCGAGCCGAGGATCGTGACCCCCCGGTGGGCCCTGCGCAAGGCCGTGCGCCGTCAGGAGCGGGACCGCCGACGCATCCTGTCCTCGGGGATCAATGTCGTCGGCGACGCCGACCATCTGCTGACGCGCCCCACCGCGGCGACCATCCAACAGGTCACGCAGTTCCCTGCCGACATCGCTGACTACGGCCTGATCGGGGCCCGCTGAAGCGCGGTCAGCGCAACCGGTTGCTGGCCAGGATCGCCAGGGCGTGTCCGAGGGTCGAGAGTGCCGCCAGTGGAAGCAGCACGACCAGCAGTGCCCGGGTGACGACGAGGTCGCCGGTGATCGCGTCACCGACTGCGGCGACGAGGATGATCAGGGTCATCTCCACGGAGTGATAGATCAGATGGAACGGAACGAAACGTGCGGCCGACCGGAGCGTCCCGAGGACGCCGCCGCGGGGCGCGGCGTTCGCATCGGTGTCCTCGATCTTGGGCAGTCGGGTCAGGTAACGCGTGGACTCGGCCATGTCGTTGAGTGCCTTGTTCCACGTCAGGAGGAGCGCCAGCAGCGCCCCGGCGAGGATCCATCCGCTGTCGAGGGTGAAGCCTCCTGCGGCCCTGATCCCGAGCGCGAGCGGGATCAACCCCTCGGTGGTGTAGTGCCCGATCTTGTCCAGGAAGATCCCCGAGGCCCCACTGGTCCCCCGAACCCGGGCGACCTCGCCGTCGGAGGCGTCGACCAGCATCTGCAGTTGGGCGAGGAGCGCAGCCAGGATCGCTCCGGGCAGGCCGGGGATCAGCAGCGCCGCGGCCGCCGCCCATCCGGTGAAGATCATGAGGACGGTCACACCGTTGGCGCTGATCCCGGTGGGCAGCAGTGCCTTGGTCAGATACGGCGAGAACTTCCGCAGATACAGCGATGCTGTCCAATGCTCCGCGCTGCGGCGCCCGGTGATCGACGCAGGCTGCCCGATCTCGCGGATCTGCTCGATCGTGTACCGCTGCGCCATGGAGTGAATCCTGACAGACCAGCGGACCGCCGAGCGCCACCGCCTCGTCGCCGTTGGCGGAGCGGGTGAGGTTCACCGTAGAGTCACAACGTCCGCCTTCCGATCCCACCCCGGCCATGGACGGGGGTTCGGGCCCGAGGAGAACCGTGAGTCATCGCACCAGCGGGATGGTCATCGCCATCCTGTCCGCGCTGCTGTTCTCCACGTCGGGCATCCTCGCCAAACCCCTGCTGGAGGCGGGGTGGACGTCGGGGGCTGCGGTCCTGGTGCGCATCGGCGGGGCGGCCCTGGTGATGCTCATCCCCACCGTGGTCCTGATCAGCCGCAGCCCGGCCGCAGTCCGATCCAACTGGCGGTACCTGGTGGCCTACGGGCTCTTCCCGATCGCGGGCGCACAGTTGGGGTTCTACACCGCCATCCGGACGTTGCCCGTGGGCATCGCCCTCCTGATCGAGTATCTGGCGCCGGTCTACGTGGTGGGCTGGCTGTGGCTGCGCCGCGGCCAGCGTCCTGGCCCACTGACTGTGGCCGGCGCGGTGACCTCGGTGGTGGGCCTCGTGCTGGTCCTCGACCCGTTCAGCGGCCAGGGGGTCGACCCGGTGGGGGTCGCCTGGGCTTTCGGGTCGTCGTTGTGCGTCGTGGTGTACTTCCTGCTGTCCGCGCAGGTCGCCGACGACCTGTCGCCGGGTCTGGTGATCGGTGTCGGCATGATCGTCGGCTGCCTCGCCCTGGCGGCGGCAGGGCTCGTCGGCCTGTTGCCCATGGCCATGAGCACGGGCGGTGCCACCCTCGACTCGGTCACGATGCCCTGGTGGGGGTATGTCGTCGCCCTGGCGGTGGTCTCCACGGTGTTGCCCTATGTCACCGGCATCATGGCGGTGTCCCGACTGGGACCACGGTTGGGTGCGTTCATCGCCCTGGCGGAGGTCGTGTTCGCCGCCATCCTGGCGTGGTTGCTGCTCGGCCAGTCCGCCACGTTCAGCCAACTGGTCGGCGGCGTCCTGATCATCGTCGGCGTCATTCTGGTGAAACTCGGCGAACCCGCCCCCGACCCCCTCAAGGCCGCGACGCGGGCGACCGCAGATCTGCCCCGCACGGGTTAGATCTGCGGTCACAGAGGTCAGATCTGAGGTCCTGGGTCAGATTTGCGGTCGCCTCCCCCGTGCGGGGGTGAGGGTCAGAGGTCGATGCCGGTGAGGACGAGCACGCGGTCGTGGGTGAAGTCCTCCATCGCGGAGCGAAGCCCTTCGCGGCCGAAGCCCGACGCCTTGACGCCCCCGTAGGGCATCTGATCGGCGCGGAACGACGGAACATCGCCGATGATGACGCCACCCACCTGGAGGTCCCGCTGAGCGCGGAAGGCGGTCTTGAGGTCGTGGGTGAAGACACCGGTCTGAAGTCCGAAGCGGGAGTCGTTGACCGTCGCGAACGCGTCATCGACCCCCGCGACGCGCACCAACACCATGACGGGACCGAACACCTCCTCGCAGGACACCTCGGCGTCCGCGGGCACGTTCTCGAGGAGCGTCGGCGCGACCGTGTTGCCGTCCCGAGTTCCTCCCGTCAATACCGTTGCGCCGTTGGCCCGGGCATCGGCGATCCACTGCTCGATACGGTCGGCGGCCGCGGCGTTGATGACCGGACCCACCACCACGTCGGGGTCCCAGGGGGACCCGGTCGGCAGCGCGGTCACCGCATCCACCAGACGTGGGACGAAGTCGTCGTAGATCGCATCATCGACCAGGACACGCTGTACCGAGATGCAGGACTGCCCGGCCTGGTAGTTGCCGAAGGTGGCGATACGCGACGCCGCCCACGCCAGGTCGTCATCGGACGACCAGTCGTCCAGGACGACCGCGGCGGCGTTGCCGCCGAGTTCGAGGATGACGTGCTTGCCGGGCTCCTCCGACTGTATGTGGTAACCCACGGTCTCCGACCCGGTGAACGAGATGACGGGCAGGCGAGGATCGGAAACGAGGGCCGCCGTCTCCGGGTTGCCCAAGGGCAGTACCGACCACATTCCGTCGGGAAGGTCCGTCTCGCTGAGGATCTCCCCGAGCAGCAATGCCGTGAGTGGGGTGGCCGGAGCGGGCTTCACGATCACCGGCGCCCCGACGGCGAGCGCCGGCGCTACCTTGTGGGCCACCAGGTTCAGGGGGAAATTGAAAGGGGCAACCCCCAGGATCGGGCCGTGCGGATACCGCCGGACGATAGCCATCCGACCGGCGGCCGCCGGGTCGGTGTCCAGGCGCTGGAGTTCGCCTGACCACCGTCTGGTCTCCTCGGCCGCCCACCGGAACGTCGACACCGCCCGCGTCACCTCGATCCGCGACCACATGAGCGGCTTGCCGTTCTCGGCGGTGATGAGGTCGGCCATCTCGTCGTGCCGGGCGGCCAACTGCTCGGAGACGTGCAGGAGTGCGGCGGCGCGCTGCGCGGCCGTCGTGGCGAGAGCCGCCTGTTGCGCGGCGTCTGCGGCGGCTACCGCCTCCTCGACGTCCTGCGGCTCCGGCACCCACAGACTTCCCACGATCGACCCGTCGTAGGGGTTGGTGACGTCGACGGTCGTGCTTCCCGTGCGTTCGTGCCCGGCGACCCAGAACGGCCGGGGATCGGTCATGCGCCCACCTCGGCGAGGATCGTGTCGCACAGGATGTCCATCGCCTCGATCAGCAGGTCATCGCCGATCACGAGTGGGGGCAGCAACCGGATCACGTTTCCGTAGGTTCCTGCCGTCAGGATCACGACGCCCTGCTGCGCGCACGCCCCGGCCACTGCCTTCGGCAGGTCCGCCAGTGGGGCCAGCGTCCCGGGCTCGGCGAACTCGATCGCCATCATGGCGCCACGCCCGCGGACCTCCGCGATGACGTCGGTCTTGCCCTGGAGGTCGGTCAGCTTCTGGCGCATGATGTCGCCGATCCGGACTGCCCGGGCTGCGAGGTCCTGCTCCTTCATCGTGCGGATCGCGCCCAGGGCGGCGGCGCAGGCCACGGGGTTTCCGCCGTAGGTCCCGCCGAGCCCTCCGACGTGAACGGCGTCCATGATCTCGGCGCGCCCCGTGACGCCGGCGAGCGGGAATCCGCCCGCGATGCCCTTGGCGGTGGTGATCACGTCAGGGACGACCCCTTCGTGATCGCAGGCGAACCACTCACCGGTGCGTCCGAAGCCGGTCTGGATCTCGTCGGCGATGAACACGACTCCGTTGGCCGTGCACCACTCCTGAAGGGCGGGCAGGAATCCCTCGGCGGGCACGATGAAGCCTCCCTCGCCCTTGATCGGCTCGATCATGAGTGCGGCCACGTTGTGGGCGCCGACCTCGAACTCGACGCGCTTGAGGGAGCGCTCCGCCGCCTGGGCGCCATCGAGTCCGTCCCGCAGAGGGTAGGACGTCGGCACGCGGTAGACCTCGGGGGAGAAGGGTCCGAACGACTCCTTGTACGGCATGTTCTTCGCCGTCATCCCCATCGTGAGGTTGGTCCGGCCGTGGTAGGCGTGTTCGAAGACGACCACGGCGTGGCGCCCGGTGTGTGCGCGGGCGACCTTGATGGCGTTCTCGACGGCTTCTGCGCCGGAGTTGAACAGAGCGGAGTGCTTCTCGTGGTCCCCCGGGGTGAGGTCGTTGAGCTGCTCGCACACCTCGATGTACGGCTCGTAGCCCGCGACCATGAAGCAGGTGTGGGTGAGTCTGTGCACCTGGTCGGTGACGTTCTCCGCGACCAGGGGCGCGGAGTTTCCGACATTGGTCACGGCGATCCCGGACCCCATGTCGATGAACGAGTTGCCGTCGACGTCGATCATGACGCCCCCGCCGGCGCGGTCCGCGTAGATCGGCACGGCGGCACCGAGGGCGGCTGACACCGCGTGCTTGCGTCGCTCGCTGAGCGCACGGGAGCGCGGTCCGGGGATCTCGGTGACGATCTTGCGCACCTGCGGCAACTCGGGTCCGAACGGTTCACTCATGGGTGCCTCTCCTGTGTCTGGTGCCGGTCATGTTCGTGGTCGGGGCCTTCCCCTCCCATGGTGGCGGGGACATCGTCGGTTCGCATCGGCTGGCGGGGTTCACCGCGGCGCGGGCGTCCGCTCCTGGATGTGCCATGTCTGGCCGTAGCCGTCGGACAGCAGGTCCAGGAAGGGCTCGCTCGGGAGGGCCTCGGGTCCGAGCACACCCTCGCCGGCCCATTGCCCGTCGGCCAACAGTTCGAGCGCGACCACCGGGTTCATCGCGGTCTGCCACACGACGGCTTGGGCGCCGTACTCCGCCATCGTCCAGTCGTTGTCGGCCACGTGGTAGAGGTAGACCTCGCGTGCCTCGCCGGCCTTCCCCTTCCCCGTCACCCAGAGGCCGGCGCAGGTCTTGCCGCTGATGCGGTCGCCCAGCGTCATGGGATCCGGCAGGCAGGCGGCGACGACATCGCGCGGACTCACCTCATGGTGACCGACTTTGACGGGTTCGGTGCGGTCCAGGCCGAGCTTGCGCAGCGTCTTGAGGACTTCGATGAACTCGTCTCCCAGGCCGAACTTGAACGTCACGCGGTCGGCCTCGATCCAGCGTGGCATCAGCAGGACTTCCTCATGCTCCACATTGACGCACTCCACCGGTCCGATGCCGTCGGGGAAGTCGAAGACCTCCGGCTCGCTGAAGGGTTCGGTGGTGTACCAGCCGCGGTCCTTCTCCCAGATGACCGGCGGATTGAGGCACTCCTCGATGACCGTCCAGATCGAGAAGGACGGTGCGAAGTCGTAGCCCGCCACCACCATGTTCGATGCGTCGCGGACCCCGAGTTCGTGGATCTCGCTGAACAGATTGTCCGCGGCATACCGGGCGAAGACATCGGCCAGTCCCGGCTCCACGCCGATACCGACCAGCGCCAGTCGTCCCTTCGCCGCCCAGGCGTCGGAATGGGCGAACTGGTCGTCACCGAGTTTCACGCCGGTGAGTTCGAACGGCTTGTCCGGGTGTCGGCTGGACAGGCTCATCGCGGTGTCCAGGTAGTCGCAGCCGGCCAGGAACGCGCCCTCGAAGATGTCCACGACGAACCGCGGGTCGACGACATTGAGGACGTGGGTGATGCCGTGCGCGCGGCAGGCGTTGGCGACCGCCTGCGGATCCGATGCGTCCAGAGCCATGGCGGAGAAGCGGTCATCGTCGAGTCGGTCCACCAGGGTCTGCGCGCGGCCGCCGTCGTAGTCAGCGACGACCCAGTGGTCGTAGAAGTCCCGACGGGCTCCGATGAGGGCGGCGGAACTGCCGACGCCTCCGGCGCCGATCATCAGGATGCGCATGGTTCTCCTGTCGGGCGCGGCCCACGTCCGATACGGTCGAAGGGCTGCGGAATCTGTGAGTCCGTGGGCACAAGACTACGCTTTCCGTCGCGCGGAGCAAACGGATTCCGCTGAATACCTAGGTGGAGCTGTGGACGAGGTACTGGAACCGCAGATCGACGATCTCCAGGAGAAGGGGCTCGAGCACAACGCCGTCGGCCTGGTCAGCAGCGTGACGATCGGGCTGGCGTCGACGGCGCCGGCGTTCTCGCTGGCCGCCACGGTCGGATACCTGGCCCTCGAGGTCGGCAACTACGCTCCCGCGGCGATCGTGGTGGCCTTCATCCCGATCATCTTCATCGCCATCGCCTACCGGGAACTGAACCGGGTGATCCCCGACTGCGGCACCACGTTCACGTGGGGGACGAAGGCTTTCACCCCGCGCATCGGCTGGATGGGCGGCTGGGGGGTGGCCGTCGCCGGGGTCATCTTCATGGCCAATGCGGCGGATGTGGTGGGCATCTACGCCATCCAGCTGTACGGCACGCTGACCGGGAACCCGGATCCTTCCGAGATGACCGAGAGCAAACTCGCGGTCGGCATCATCGGTGTCGTATTCATCCTCGTCATGAGCGCCATCAACTACCGCGGCATCGAGGGTGGCGCCAAGATGCAGTACGTCATGGTGGGTGTGCAGTTCGCGGCCCTCATCGCCGTCATCGTGGCCGCGCTGTGGCAGGTGTCGCAGGGCACGCAGAATCCCGATGCCGAGCCTTTCACGTGGTCCTGGTTCAACCCGTTCGAGATCGACGGGATGACATCCTTCGTGACTGCTGCCCTGTTGGCGATCTTCATCTTCTGGGGATTCGACACGACGCTGGCGATCAACGAGGAGACCAAGGACAGCACGCGGACCCCGGGTCGTGCCGCGGTCATCTCTACGGTGATCCTGCTGGGCACGTACGTGCTGGTCACCGTGGCGCTGCAGATGTACGCCGGCGTCGAGAAGTCCGGCCTCGGGTCCAAGAGGAACGCCGATGACGTCTTCGCGGTCGTGGCCGACCCGCTGCTGGGTTCATGGGGACTGCCGCTGCTTCTCCTCGCGGTCCTCATCAGCGCGGCCGCCTCGATGCAGACGACCATCATGCCGACCGCTCGGGGAACCCTCGCGATGGGTGTCTACAAGGCGTTGCCGAGCCGCTTCGCCGACGTCAACCCCAAGTACCACTCACCCGGCTTCTCGACGGTGGTCATGGCTGTCGTGGCGACCGTGTTCTACATCGGCTTCAAGTTCATCAGTGAGGACATCCTGGCCGACACGATCCTGTCCATCGGGCTGGCCATCGCCTTCTACTACGCCATCACCGGGTTCTCCTGCGCGTGGTATTTCCGCAGGGACATGGTCCTCGGCGTGCGGGACTTCTTCGTCCTGTTCCTCCTCCCGCTGCTCGGTGGCCTCATCATGGCGGCCGTGTTCGTCCGGAGTGCTTTCGACATGTACGACCCCGACTACGGCTACACGGTGCTGATGGGAATCGGCGGCGTTTTCGTGATGGGCATGGGGGCCCTGCTCGCGGGCGTCGTGGTCATGATCATCTGGAACATCGTGGCCCCCCCGTTCTTCCGCGGAGAGACACTGCACCGCGACACCCCCGTCCTCGTCCCCGACGACTGGCCGCAGATCTGACCCGCACGGCGATATCCGACGCGTGCAGAGCCGTATCAGCCCCGCCTGGGGCGGATCTGCGGTCGGGCTGGCCTACGGTGTCGGGTGTGGGAGTCGGATATGAGTGATGGTGACGGGTGGAAAGGCGCGACGGCGCCCACGGAGCACGTGGAGCTGCCGCCGGTGGGTCAGCGGCTGCCCCGGCCGATCTTCGTCGGCGGCATGAGTCGAAGTGGGACGACGGTCATGGGCAAGGGACTCTTGAACCGGCATCCCACGATCTCGGTGACCCGTCCCGCCGAGATGTGGTTCATCACCAACACCGGTGGACTGTGTGACCTCGTGGACTCCGCCGAGGCCAGGGTTTTCAGCGCCCGCCTCGCGCTCAACACCCTCCGACGCGGCAAGGTGTCGCCGCTGACCGCGTTCCGGGAGCGTATGGAGGGCTTCTGGTACGCGCGGGACTGGTGGAAGGACGGGCGCAACATCGGACTCGGCAAGGCCGTCTCGCGGGAACAACTCGGCGAGGCGCTCGATCGCTTCGAGGCCGCCTTCACCGATGACCCGCGGGAGGCCGGACGGCAACTCACGGCCGATCTGATCGACCCCACCACCCTCCGGCGGGGGAAGCAGCGCTGGGTCGACACGACTCCCGACAACGTGCACCGAGCAGACGCGCTGCACCGCATGTATCCCGACCTCGTGGTGGTGAACATGATCCGTGACGGACGGGACGTGGCTGCGTCGGTCGTGAGCCGTGGGTGGGGCACCGACGACTACGGCAAAGCGCTCAAGGAATGGGGACGCCGCATGCTGTCCGGCCACCGGGCGCTCGAGCAGTTGCCGCCCGATCAGGTCGTCACGATCCAGTTGGAGCACTTCGTCGGGCCGGACGGGAACGAGGACTACCGACGGCTGCTGACGGTTCTCGGCATCGAGGATGACCCGCGTATGCACCGATTCTTCGGGGAGGAGATGACGGCGTCAGCCAGCAACTCCGGTCGCTGGCGACGTGATCTGTCCGACCGCGAACAGGCAGACATCGACCGGCAGTACGAGCGGATCCGCCGCCGGCTCGTCGAGGCCGGTGTCACGGTTCCCGCTCCGGTCTGACCGCAATTCTGCCCCGCGGGTGCACATCTGACCCGCTCGCACGCGCGTCGGCCCCGTACGGGGCAGATATGCGGTCACCTCGTCGGCTAAAGGTCGAGCTGCGCCGGGGCGATCTTGTGAAGGTGTACTGGAGATGGTCCGTGGCGACGACTGCGTGTGTCGCCTCGGCGTTGCTCGTGGCGCCCACGACGGCCCGCGCGGACGATGCTCCGGGCCGGTTGGGCACGAACCTGGCGGGAGTCACCTACTACGACGGGGCGACGATCTTCGCCGACATCGTGGACCAGGCCGGTGACTGGGTTCCGCAACGCGAAGGGGCGCCCTGGGGAACCGGTGCGCCGCTCGACCTACGGCGCGACGGTTGGCCGGCAAGACTCGCCCCCGGTCAGTACGTGAGCACCGTCATCGCGGACAACCGGTACCCCCGCGGGGACTATTCGGTGTCATGGCGGGGCAGTGGCCGCCTGCGTATCGCGGGGAAGTCCTTCGAGGGCTCCGACGGCGCCGGTTCGGTTGCGCTGGACGGGACGAGTACGGCGGTACTCGACATCCTCGCCACCGACCCCGCCGACCCGGTCCGTGACGTCCAGGTGCGGGTTCCCGGTTCCGCCCCGAACGACACGTTCACCCGGGAGTACCTGAGCCAGCTGGCTCCCTACCGGGTCGTCAGGTTCATGGACTGGCAGCGCACGAACAGCGTGCCGTGGGAGGCCGAGCGGTCATTCACGTGCGCCGACCGCGTGCAGCAGGACCACTACTCGCAGGGCACCCGGCGGGGAGCATCCGTCGAGATGATGGTTGCCCTCGCCAACACCACCCGGAAGGACCCCTGGTTCACGATCCCTCACGAGGCGTCCCCGGATTGGGTCCGCTGCCACAGTCGCTATGTCGCCGCTGCGCTCGACCCGACCCTGACTCCGCGGTACGAGTTCAGCAACGAGACGTGGAACCCCGCCTTCCGTGCCTTCCACGATCTCTCGGACGAGGCCGCCCGGTTGGGGCTCGGCGACGGTGACAGGTACCTCGGACTGCAACTCCTGGTGGGTCGGCGACATGCGCAGGCGATGGACGCAGTGGCCGAGGAGATGGGAGGGCGCCCGTTCGTGCGGGTGCTGTCCGGTCAGGCAGCGAACCCCTGGGTCCTCGAACAGCGGCTGTCGGTCGCGCGATCCACGACCGACGAGATCGCGATAGCCCCCTACCTGGGGGTCGGCGGCAACCCCTTCGACGAGGACGAGGCGCGACGGATCGGGCGGTGGGGTCGAGCTGAGGTCGTGGCCCGGATGAGGGAGAACCAGACCGTCGAGGTGGATCGCTGGGTCGCGGAGCACGTGAGGCTGGCCCGTGAGACCGGTAAGCGCCTCGTGGCCTACGAGGGCGGTCAGCACCTGGCGGGCCACCCCGGCAACGACGGTCTCACGGAACTGTTCACCGCGGTCAACCGGGATCCGGCC
>CAIWTL010000284.1 GCA_903915555.1 uncultured Micrococcales bacterium
AGGACGTGGATCGACGACACCGCACGGATCATGCGCGCCCCGGGGAATGCCCGGCGAGTACGCCAGGCCCCCGCCATCGGAGTGGCGACGTCGCCGGTTCCGTTGAGCAAGAGCGGAGGAGTGGACAACGACCGGTGACGCGTGACCGGGAGGGGGTTCCACGCCTGCGGCAGACCGGCACACAACGTGCCGTACTGCAGGGTGAAGGCGCCGAACTGGGCTCCTTCGCGGGCTGCGTGGCTCGCGAGCCGGGTGATGCGGTCCCGGGAGATCCTGCCTGACTGATCGCCGCAATCGATCAGCGGCAGGGCCGGGGAGCCCTGCCGACTCGACGTGGCCGACATGCTCGCCCGGCAGGATGGGGGGAACCCCAGACCGAGTTCCCTCATCGACTGACACAGAGTGAGGCGGAAGACCCCGAAGTTGAAGGGACTGCGCGAGGCATTGATGGCGCCCGACCAGAACGACACGCGGTCGAGTTTCCCGCTGCCGCGATCCAGCAACCGGTCGGTGATCCGCGCGTAACCGCGTCTGAGATCCGGCTCGAGAGCCCGGGAGACCATGCGCCACGCCACCCGCATCGCATGGCGTCGCTCCGCGAGGACCGTCGGCACCCGGGGGTCAGGACCGACGACACCGTCGAGAACCATCGTGCGGATCCGCCCCGGATGCGCCGTGGCATACAGGCGACCGATGGTGGTGCCGTAACTCATTCCTACGTAGTTGAGTCTGTCCTGTCCGAGCGCGACCCGCAGTCGCTCCAGATCCTTCACGGTGTTGGTGGTGGCGACGTAGGACAAGAGGTCCCGATTCCTGGAGCGGCAGATCCGGTTGGCACGCGCGTTCCGGTCGTACGCCTGCTTGCCCCACCGGTGCCAGGACACCGGCCCAGTGGCCGGCGGCAGCCCTCCGTCTCCCACGAACTGCACCGGACACTGACGCAGCGTCGGCGAACTGTTCCCGATGCCGCGCGGGTCCCACGACACGATGTCGAACTGCTCGTGGATGACGCCGGAGCCGAGGGACCGCAGCGCATCCGCTGCGGAACCACCCGGTCCGCCGGGATTCGTGACCACGATCCCGGTGGGGGCGGAACTCGCTGCGGGAAGGCGGCGCACCAGAAGGTGGACCTGCCCGCCACTCGGATCGGCGTAGTCGCGGGGAACGGTCAGCCGTGCGCACTGCAGGGCGGCATCGTCGCCACACGGGGTCCACTGCAGCGACGCGGACTCATCTGACTCCGCGATGTCGGCGGTCGACCGGGCGGCCGACATCGGGGCCATCGGCACCGCGGCCACCACGGTGGTCAGGACAGCGGTGAGAAGTGCCCACCGCCCGATGGCACGCCGATCCGGTAGGAGATGCACTCCGCAGGCCCCGGCCTCACCGGGGCGAGACGTTGCGGGTCCCCGCCAGGTTGATGGTCCGCACCGGGGGGCGGGCGGTGGCGGCCATGGGCTGGCCGGCCTGGCGGGAGACGGGCTGCCGCGGCGCAGGTGGCCGGGGGGTGGAGACGGTGGGGTCGGGACGGCGCGCGTCGACGACGATCGGTTCCTCGTCCCGGGCACCTGTGGTCCGGTCCAGCAGTCCGTAGACCTCGTCGGCTCGGTAACGCCGGTGGCCGCCGAGGGTGCGGATGGACGTGAGTTTGCCCGCCTTGGCCCACCGGGTGACCGTCTTGGGGTCAACGCGGAAGAGTGCTGCGACCTCCGAGGGGGTCAGCAACTCATCGCCATCAATAGGTCGTCCCGCCATGTGAGGCTCCTTCTCATATCGGCTGGTCGGACCCCACCCGAGTCCTGTGGACCGCCCGGCCGTGTGCGATGAATGTTGCACAGGTCACAGAGCCCGGCAACCGATTATCACAAATCGGCTACATCTTTTCCCCGGCCTCCGCAGTTGCCCGGCCGGGCCGGTGGCTCGCTCGCCCACACCTGGCGGCAGCAGGTAGGGTGGCCCCACGATTTCAGTTCTCACACATCGGGCGAGGGGGTCGAGCCATGGGGCGCGGCCGGGCGAAGGCGAAGCAGACCAAGGTGGCGAGGCGGCTGAAGTACAGCGGCCCCGACACCGACCTGCAGGCACTACAAGCGGAGCTCACGGGCACCGAGCACATCGAGGCTGTCGAAGAGATCGAGGACGATCCCTACGACCCCTACGCGAAGTACGCCGACGATGAGGACGAAGACGCCGCGGAATCCCGCCACTGAGGAGCGCGGCCACCGACGTCCGGGGCCCTGACGTCGCGGTTGACGGGCCTTTGTTGACGGACCGCCGGCGCAGCGTCAGGCCCGATACTCCCCCACCAGCATCACCGTGCCACCCGACCCTCCCTTGGGGGGAGCCGCGGCGAGGTCGCCGGCGAGGCTGTCCCGCACCTGTCCCATCACGAACGGGTGCTCCGCGGCGCCGCGCGTGAAGATGTCGGCCAGGTCATTGGGGTCCACCACCAGGATCATGCCGACCCCCATGTTGAACGCGATCTCCATCTCCGCGCGCTCGACACCCCCGGTCGTCGCGATGACGTCGAAGACGGGCAGCGGGCGCCACGACGCGCGGTCGACCACCGCGGTGAGCCCCGGCGGGACGACCCGGGCCAGGTTGGCAGCCAGTCCGCCTCCGGTGACGTGTGCCATGGCGTGCACGCCCCCCGAACGCGCCAGTTCCAGGCAGACCGCCGCGTAGATACGGGTGGGTTCCAGGAGTTCCTCCCCCACCGATCGGCCGAACTCGGCGACATGGACCGACAGCGACGCCGGGTCCTGCCCGATGA
>CAIWTL010000285.1 GCA_903915555.1 uncultured Micrococcales bacterium
CCGACCGGCTTCTACCGGGTGATGGGACTTCTCGCGAGTGACGATGCACCGATGTCCGTGGTGCTGATGCGCATGGCGAGCTTCATCGCCTGCGCCGCGATGCTGATCGGCGGCGCGCTCCTGCTCCCCGTCGGTGGCCGAGCTCGTGCCCGCGTCCTTCTGGTGGTGACCGCCGTCGCCATCCCCCTGGGCGTGTACCTCTTCGCGAGCGTCAACCCGAGCGGCGTGGCGATCGCCGCCGAAGTAGCCCTTTTCCTGGCCGGGCTGTCCGCGATGATGTCGAGGACCTGGCGGCGGTCGTTGGGTGCCGGTCTTCTCGGCGCCCTGATGGTCCTGGTGGCAGCGTCGGCCCGTCCTGACGGCGTCTACCTCTCGGTGATCGTCCTCGCCCTCGCTGCGGCTGCCGCAGTCAGCCGCCGGACTCTGCTCGTCCGCGACTCCGTCGGCCGGGTCCCCACTGTCGTCTGGGCCGGTCTACCGGTCCTGGTGGCATTGTTCATCGCCTGGTTCACCCGGCCCAGTACCGTCCAGGACAGCCTCGCCCAGGGAACCAGCGGCGATGTGTCCCTGACCGCCAACCTTCTCAATATCCCCGGCCTCTACCTCGGTGACTTCCCCACCACCCTCGGCTGGCTGGATACACACATGCCGGCGGGTGTCTGGGCTCTCCAGGCCCTCGTCCTCGGGATGCTCCTGGCCGTGGCTGTGACGCGCCGGGACCCACGGCGCTGGTGGGCGCTGGGAGTCACGGCCGTCGTTCTCCTGGTGATCCCATTGCTGTGGCTGTCGATGATGGGCGCCAGCGTGGGCGAATGGGTGCAACCCCGTTATGTGCTGCCGCTCCTGCTGTCGGGCGCGGTGCTCACCGTGGTCCCGCTGCCGGGGAGCAGGGTCCGCCTGACGCGACCACAGGCGGTCGTCATCGCCGTACTCGCCGCAGTCGTCAACGGTGTCGCCCTCCACGCCCTGATGCGCCGCTTCATCACGGGTAACGATGTGGGAACCCCGGATCTCGGCCAGGGAGTCGAATGGTGGTGGGAGTGGCCCGTCGGACCCACTCTCATGTGGTTCGGCGGCACCGTGGCCGGTCTGGTGGTGCTGGGGACTCTCTCCTCCCTGGGAGGGCGGGACCTGTCCCGACGGAACCCCCCATCGCGCCGTCGCGCCGATCGCGAGGTGGAGATTTCGACTGCTGACAGATCGCATCAGAGCCGCTAAGGAGAGTCATGGCCTCGTTGGTGTCATTGGTGGTGAGTCCCGAGCGGCTCAAGCGGCGGATGGTGCTGGCCGCTGACCGGATGGTCCCGGCGCGCCGACGCCGCCTTGAGCAGCGGCGCGATCTCTACCGCCGTTCAGGGTCTCTGATCGACTTCTCAGCGGGCCCCAGGACGACAGCCGACGAGCACATCCTCGCGGCAGCAACATTGTTGCGTCCGGTGACCACGAGCGACCTCAGACTGGTCCGTGTCGGTGGGGACACCGACGGCGGGTACATCATGATGGACCCGCTCATCGCTGAAGGCGCGCTGTCCATCGGAGTCGGCCCCGACATCAGTTGGGACATCGACGTGGTCGGACGGGGCATCCCCGTCGTGATGTTCGATCCGACGATCAGACGGCCACCGGCAGATCTGCCTGGAGCGACGTTCCACCGGATCGGTATCGGTGGTGCCGACGAGGGTGACCTTCTCACGTTGCCCCGACTGCGGGAACTCGCCGGATTCGGGGCAGACCAGGACTTGGTCCTGTCGATGGACGTCGAAGGGGCCGAGTGGGAGAGCCTCCGCGCAGCCGGTTCCGACTCACTGCGCCAGTACACCCAGGTGACCCTCGAACTTCACGGGTTGGACGCCCTCGAGGACGAGGCGGGCGCGCAACTCGTCCTCGACGTGCTGAGGATCCTCAACGCCCACCACAAGCCCGTATACGTCCATGGCAACAACCACGACCGACTCGTGAACTTCGGTCGCTACTGGTTTCCCCGCACCCTGGAGGCCACCTTCGTCCGCGACGACCTCATCCCCGACTGGGAGGAATCGCCACACGTCGACGGATGGGGATCCCCCAACGATCAGCGCCTGCCGGACATCCGGCTGGAGGGCCTCACTGCCGTACGGCGCAGCCA
>CAIWTL010000286.1 GCA_903915555.1 uncultured Micrococcales bacterium
CCCTAGCGTCGGCATGTGGCTGACTCCTTCCCGCTCCGCAAGGCTCTGACCCGGGGGTTCCGGCTCGGCGCCCCCCGCACTGTCAGCATCAGTCCCGACGGGACCGAACTGCTGTACCTGCGGTCCGATGGCCCCACCGATCCGGTCAACCATCTGTGGCTGGCGCGGTTCGAGGGCTCGAGTTGGGTCGAGCACCGCTTGGCGGACGCATCGGTTCTGCTGGCCGGCGCCGAGGATCTGCCCCCGGAGGAGAAGGCCCGACGGGAGCGACTCCGGGAGGTATCCGCCGGGATCACCGGCTACTCGGTGGCGGATGACTGGTCCCGGGTGGCTTTCGCGCTGTCCGGAACCCTTCACACGGTGGCGACCGATCCAGGGGCTGCGGTGACCGTCACCGATGTGGCGGGGTGCGCCGATCCGATCATCTCCCCGGACGGCTCACAGGTCGCCGTGACCGTGGGCCGCTCAGTCGTCGTCTCCGACAGCACCGGAGGGCATGCCGTCACGGTGCTCGAACCGGCTGTGGACGAGGAGTTCCTCTCGTACGGCTCTGCGGAATTCATCGCAGCCGAGGAGATGGGGCGTTTCCACGGCATGTGGTGGAGCCCGGATGGCGACCAACTGCTGGTGGCGGTCGTCGATGAGAGCCCGGTGCCCCGCTGGTGGATCGGCGATCCGGCCACCCCCGACGCGTCACCCCGCGATATGCGCTACCCCGCGGCCGGGGCGGCGAACGCCGTCGTGGACCTCATTGTCGTGGACCTCGATGGCACACGGCACGACGTGTCGTGGCCCCGGGACGACTTCGAGTACGTCGCTCGCGCACGTTGGGACGACCACGGGATCCTCGTCATGTTCCAGGACCGCTCCCAGACCCGGACCCGCACGGTCAGATGGAACGGCGGTGATGCGCGTGTGATCGCCGAGGCCCATGACCCACGGTGGGTGGAACTTCTCCCGGGACTTCCCCGCCTGACGGCGTTCGGGGCCGCCTCGAGCGTGGTCGACGACGACGTGGACACCCGTCGTCTCGTCGTGTCGGACGGGACCACCGACCGGACGATCCAGACCCCACCGGGCCTGCAGGTCCGCGCGGCACTCTCCGACGACGACTCCGGGATCATCTTCCTCGGATCGCAGGGGGATCCATCGACGTGCGACCTGTGGCGGCTCACCCCGTCGGGCGAGACGGTGCGCCTGTCGGATCCGGGGGGCTGGAGTTCCGGGGTTGCGCGCGGTGGGACGACCCTCGTGGCACGGGCCGACCTGGACACGACCGGCTCCACAGTCACCGTGCTGCGGGGGCAGACGTCATGGCGGGTCCCGTCGCTCGCGGAGGCACCTGCGTTGGACATCCGACCGGAGGTCCTCGACGACGGGACGGGATGGGGACGCACGACGATTCTGTGGCCCACCGCTGGGTCGGACAGGGGCCCACTGCCGGTGATCATGTCGCCGTACGGCGGCCCGCACGCGCAGCGTTCCCTCCGGGCGGCAGGGAGTTTCACGACGGAGCAGTGGCTGGCCGATCACGGGTTCTGCGTCATCGTGGCCGACGGGCCCGGAGCGCCACCGCGTCCGTCGAACGAGTTCGCCCTCGCCGGCGATCTGGCCGGACCACCGCTGCAGGGCCAGGTGGATGCCCTCGCCGCGGTGGCCGAGCGGTATCCCGACCGGCTCGATCTGTCCCGGGTGGGGATCCGCGGCTGGTCCTTCGGGGGTTACCTCGCAGCGCTGGCGGTGCTGCGTCGCCCCGACGTCTTCCACGCAGCTGTCGCGGGAGCCCCGGTGTCGGAGTGGCGCCTCTACGACACGCACTACACCGAGCGGTACCTGGGAATGCCGCAGGACGAGGACGGGGTCTACGACGCCTCCTCCCTGCTGCCGCTGGCCGCGCACGCGAGCCCGCACCGACCGCTGCTGCTCATCCACGGCCTCGCCGACGACAACGTGGTGGCCGCCCACACCCTTCGGCTGTCCTCAGCCCTCCTGTCCGCCGGCTACCCCCACACGGTGCTGCCCTTGTCGGGTGTCACCCACATGACCCCGCAGGAGGTGGTCGCCGAGAACCTGCTCCTCCTCGAACTCGATTTCCTGACCGCAAATCTGACCCGCAGGGTCACGTCTGCCCCACTCTGACCCGGGATTTGTCCCCTACGGGGCAGATCTGCGGTCGGGGCATTCAGCCGCGGCCGGGCGTGCGCCGGCGGGTGGCCGTCACATCGTGGAGGAAGTCCATCACCACACCGTTGCGCACCTGGGGTGCCATCGGTTCGCAGTGGTACTGCGCACCCTCGGCGACGGTGAAGGTGTGGAACCGGCGCTGTGGACTGTTGTCGAGCAGTCGGTAGAGGTCTCGGGGCTGGCCGGGGAAGAACTGCTCGATCTCGTTGTTGATGACGAGCGCCGGGACGCGGATCCGGCCGACGACCTTCTCGTTGGTGTACTGCACGATCTGCGTCAACTTGTCGTAGAAGGTGCGGCCGGGGTAGATCTCCAGCCGCTTGGCGATGTTGAACTGAGTCTGCGGGGGCGCGGATCTCACGTAGTCGTCCCAGACCGCGTTCAGTTGCGCCTTCTTGCCCTCCTTGAACAGATTCATCA
This sequence comes from uncultured Micrococcales bacterium, assembly GCA_903915555.1. Classification (GTDB taxonomy): domain Bacteria; phylum Actinomycetota; class Actinomycetes; order S36-B12; genus CAIWTL01. Next base: position 2,605 of record CAIWTL010000286.1, read on the forward strand.
TGAAAGGCGGGAGTTGATCGGTCCACGTGGAGGCCGCGTCGACGACTCCGGGGTCCATGCTGATGGCGGCCAGCCGCGGTTCGAAGGCCGCTGCGCGGGGGACCAGTTCCCCACCGAAACTGGAACCGGTGAGGACGATCCGCTCCCTGTCCACATCCCGGCGCCCCCGCAGCCACGACACGATCGGGCTGATGACGCGTTCCCAGTCGGGGACGAAGTGCTGGTTGCGGTCGAAGAGCATGCCGCCCTGTCCCGGGCCCTCGAAGATGAGTGCGTTCCAGCCGCGCTCCACGGCGGCGAGACCCCCCGCCGTCCACAGATCGATCGACTGGGCATCCGACCCGTTGTTGACGATGACCGTGGGACGGGGGCGCCCGTCGTCGGAGGGCCGCAGGAACCACCCGGGCATCGGACCGTTGGGGCCACGCCAGGGCAGACCGACCCGCAGCATGGGTGGGTCCATCAGGCGTCCGGCAGCCCACCAGCAGCGGGTCATGGCGTTGTAGACCTGCCTCTCATGGGCGCGGGTGGGGCGGTCCGTCGCCAGGACGAAGTACAGCGCCTGTCCGAAGTAGTTGGCGGCCCGCAGGTATGCCAGGCGCGCTGTCACCCGATGACCCTTCTCCTCGGCCTCGGTCGCCGTCGCGCGCACACGCCGCGCGAGGGCCATGAACTGCGCGTAGTAGGCCGGGTACGTCTCGCCCGCCTCGCGGATGGCGGCCACGGCGGTGGCCACCTCGCCGTACTCCGCGGCCCCCGAGGACGTCGCGCCGATGGCGAAGAGGCACTGGAAGGTCAGCGTCGAGTCGGTGAAGAGCGGGATCGGCGCCGGGGGGATGTCGTCGGGCGGTATCGGCGGCGGGAAGCCGTACGCCTGCGCCGGGGCGATCCCGGCAGCGCCGAGCGCGATGGCACCCGACGCAGCGAGCCCACCGAGCAGGAAATGTCGGCGGCCGAGGTCACCATGGTCGGAGTGCCCAGGGTCGGGATGGGACATCACACCCTCCTTCGCTGCCTGACCCAGCATCCCGCGTGCCACGCCGACGATGCGACACCGGGGACCGCAGATCTGCCCCGCAGCCGCGCGTCTGCCCCACACAGGAACAAAGCCGACCCGTACGGGGCAGACCTGCGGTCACTCCGCCGTGAGGGGGAAGTGGCAGGCGACGAGATGGCCGTCGCCGAGGTCGCGCAACGGCGGCTCCTCGGCGGCACAGATGTCCTGCGCCTGCCAGCACCTGGTGCGGAACCGGCACCCGCTGGGCGGGTCCGCCGGGCTGGGGACATCGCCGTTCAACTCGATGCGTTCGCGGGACCGCTGAAGTTCCGGGTCGGGAACGGGTGCGGCGGAGATGAGTGCCGCCGTGTAGGGGTGTGCCGGCGCTGAGTAGACGAGGTCCTGCGGACCCGTCTCGACGATCTTGCCCAGGTACATGACCGCGATACGGTCCGCGATCTGCCGCACGACCGCGAGGTCGTGGCTGATGAACACGTACGACAGTCCGAGCTCGTCGCGCAGGTCCAGCAGGAGGTTCATGACCTGGGCCTGGACCGATACA
>CAIWTL010000287.1 GCA_903915555.1 uncultured Micrococcales bacterium
ACCTTCGTCCTGCTGGGTCGGTGGCTCGAGGCCCGCGCCACGGACACGTCCGTGGATGCCGTGGCCGCCCTCTCCCGGCTCCAGGTCGACGCCGTCGATGTCGTGGCCGAGGACGGGACCGAGTCGCGGGTCCCGCTGTCACAGGTGCGCGTCGGTGACCGATTCCTGGTCCGCCCCGGTGAGCGGGTCGCCACCGACGGGACGGTCGTCGCCGGCTCCTCCGCGCTCGACCTCAGCCTGGTGACGGGGGAGTCCGTTCCCGTCGAGGTGAGTGGGGGGGATCCCGTCGTGGGCGGGTCGGTCAACGGTTCCGGCCGGCTCGTGGTCGCCGCCACGGCCGTCGGATCGGACACGGTGCTGGCCAGGATCGCCGAGCTCATCCGCCAGGCGCAACACACGAAGGCGCCCATCGAGCGGCTCGTCGATCGCATCGCAGGAGTGTTCGTCCCGGTCGTCCTGGGCATCGCGCTGCTCACATTCCTCGGCTGGACCCTCGCGGGCGCAGGTCTCACCTACGCGGTCGGCGCAGCAGTCGCGGTGCTGGTCATCGCGTGCCCATGTGCCCTCGGACTGGCGACGCCGACCGCCCTCGTGGCGGGCACCGGTCGCGGGGCGGAACTCGGCATCCTCATCCGCGGGCCGCAGGTGCTCGAGGCCGCGCAGCGGGTCGACACCGTGCTGCTCGACAAGACCGGGACCGTGACAACCGGCCACATGGCCGTCGTGGAGACGGTCGGCGGCACCCCGGACGAGCGCCGGTGGGTGGCTGCCGTCGAGTCCGCGTCGGAGCACCCCATCGGTCGGGCCGTTGCTGCGGCCTTCGGCGGGAGCGCAGGGGGGCCGGTGACCGGATTCGTCGCGACGCCCGGCGCCGGCGCCGAGGGCCTGGTCGCAGGCCACCACGTCCGCATCGGTCGGACCGACGGGACGCTGCCGGACGACTGGCAGCGGGCCGCCGACGGTTTCTCGCGGCGGGGCCTCACCCCGGTGTGCGCCTGGTTGGATCACCGCCCCGCCATGGTCATCGCGGTGGGAGACACGGTCAAACCCGACAGCAGGCAGGCCGTCGAACGCATGCGCGCCCTCGGGCTGACTCCCGTGCTGGTGACGGGCGACCGTGAGGGGACCGCGCGCACCATCGCCGCGCAGGTCGGGATCACCGAGGTCGTCCCGGACGTCACCCCCGAGGGGAAGGTTGCCGTCGTCCGGCAGTGGCAGGACGCGGGCGCCCATGTCGCGATGGTGGGCGACGGCATCAACGACGCCGCGGCACTGGCCCAGGCCGATCTGGGGATCGCGATGGGGTCGGGCACCGACGCGGCGCGTGAGGCGGCCGACATCACCATCGTCAACTCCGAGTTGTCCTCGGTGGTGGACGCGGTGGAACTGTCGCGGCGGACGTGGCGGACCATCAGGCAGAATCTGGTGTGGGCCTTCGGCTACAACGTCGCGGCGATCCCCTTGGCTGTGAGCGGCCTCCTGAACCCCATGATCGCGGGAGCGGCAATGGCGTTCAGCAGCGTCCTCGTGGTCTCCAACTCCCTGCGGCTGCGGGGGTTCGGGCGCCGCCCCCGGGGAGTGGGTCAGCCGGCCTGACCGGCAAGGTCACCCAGCTGGTCCAGGGCGCTCTTGTCCATCACCTCGTCGCTCGGGGGAGGGGTGATGTCGGTGGCCACACCGAAGTCGGTGAGCGTCGTGCTGGTGGTTGTCGTGATCGCCTGCCCCCCGGCCTCGATCGTGGCCTTCTGGTCGTAGCGGACGATGCGGCCCTCGCTGTCCACCCAGACCGTGATGTCGGCGTTGCCGGTGGTGCGGGCGAGTTGCTTGCCCATCTTCTCGTCCACGCCGGTGTCGCCGGTGGACATCTCCTCGAGGGCCTTCTTCAGGTCGATCGTGCCGGTGTATTTGGTGGCCTCCACCCCGTCGACGGGTTCCGGGCCGACCTCTGTGAGATCAGCGGTGCGCCGCAGCATCTCAAGACCCGTGGTCGGGTCGGCGAAGTCGACGCCCAACTGCTGGATCGGCATCTTGATCCACTTCTGACCGAACATCGGCAGTTGCACGTAACTGGTGCCGTCGGCGACGATCACCTGCATCTCGGTGTCCCCGCCGAATAGCGCCGAACTCATCCGCAGCGATGCCTTGTCGGCGGCGAAATCGACCACTCCGTCGACGCGGACGTTGACAGCGCCGCCGCTCGAGCCCGACGCCCCACCCCCCTCGGCGGTGGTCGTCGACGTGATCCGCGCGCTTCCGGTCGACTCGGTCGTGGACGCGGCCTGCGCGATGAAGGACGCGGGCGATGCGCTGACGGCATTGCCGGGCGCAGTTGACGACGCATCCCCGGAGGCGGGGGGCGTGGACGCCCCGGGGGAGCAGCCCGCCACTGCGGTTCCTGCCACGGCCACGGCCACCGTCAGCATCACGAATGAGCGGTTCACGGATGGACTCCCCTCGACCTTCCGCGGACTGTGTGCCACGCGGTGTACTCCAGGGTACGCCCGTCCCGCGATCAGTCGCGGGGCTCGGCGCCGCGGACAGCCGGACCGGGGTCGACCGATGGGTCTACGGCGCCGGAGCCGGTGGCCTCACCCGCGGCGCCGTCCCCGGTCATGGCGCTGACCTCTGCGTCCGACGTCTGCTGCACCTGGAAGCCGTAACTCGGCCCCTTGAGTTCCGCCTCGCTGGGCAGTTCGGCCTCGATGTCGGACGCGGTCGTGGCGTGGAGCATGAGACGTCCGGCCCAGGTGAGCAGGACGACGATCGTGAGGGCCGTGGCGATCGTCGCCCAGGGATCGGGGAGAACGGTGATCTTGTAGACCACGAAACCGACGAAACCGGCCGCGGGAAGGGTCAGGAACCAGGCGATCACCATGTCGCGCATCACGAACCAGTTCACCTTGCGACGCTCGCCGACCCCCGAGCCGACGATGGACGCAGACACCGCCTGTGTCGTCGAGATCGGGACGCCGAGGTGGGTGGCCCCCTCGATCGATGTGATGGCGCCGATATTCGCGGCGAAGCCGGACGCGCGGGTGATGCGGGTGATCTTCAGCCCCATCGTCTCGATGATCTTCCAGCCGCCCCACACCGTCCCCGCGGCGATGGCCGCGTGCGCGAGGAACACGACCCAGATGGGGGGCTCCAGCGAGGACGCATCCGTGTCGGCCAGGAAACCACCTGCGAAGAGTGTTGCTGCGATGACGCCCATGGTCTTCTGGGCATCGTTGGACCCGTGGCCCCACGACACCCAGCAGGACGAGGCCACCTGGGCCCAGCGGAAGAACTCCGAGTCCTCGTGCACCTTGAAGACCCGCTGGATGAATCGGATGAGATAGGTCGCGAGTATGGCGATCGCGAAGGCGATCAACGGCGATGCGAAGATCGCGATGACGGTCAGCTGCACCGAACTCCAGCTGATGGCTCCCAGCCCGGCTGCCGAGATGCCGGCTCCGATCAGGCCACCGATCAGTGCATGACTCGATGACGACGGCAGCCCGAAGTGCCACGTGAGGTAGTTCCAGAAGACCGCACCCAGTAGCGCCGCGAGGGTGACGCGCACGCCGAGGGGTACTGCGCCTTCGGCGACGCCGGGCATCGCGCCTAGGTCGACGGTCTTCGAGATGGTGTTGGCCACTGCCGTGCCGACGATGAAAGCCGGCAAGAAGTTGAAGATGGCCGAGACGATCACCGCGGTCTTCGGCTTGAGCGATCGGGTGGCGATGACGGTCGAGGTGGCGTTGGCAGCGTCGTGGAAGCCGTTCGTGAAGTCGAAGAGAACTGCCAGGGCGACCGTGACGACAACGGCGAAGATGACGGCGTCCATTCAGTCACTCTGACCCGCGTCGACGGTGGGAGACGAACCTACGGGGCCCATGTCGGTGAGTCGCCTCTCGGTGTTCGTCAGCCGTTCATGCC
>CAIWTL010000288.1 GCA_903915555.1 uncultured Micrococcales bacterium
CCAAGCTGACCTGGGATGCCCCCCTGGACCCCGAAGACCCGACCGAGACCGACTACGTCGACGAGTACGTCATCCGGGCGCACCCGGACTGGCGTCCGCAGTACTGGAAGGAGTTCCGCACCGGGCGCGACAGCGTGACTATCCGCAATATGCGGCCCGGTCGCACCTACGAGGTTGTCATCCAGCCCGATACGACGTTCGGCTCCGACAACTACTACGAGCACATCCCCGCGAAGATCGACATTCCTATCCCGGGCGATTCCACGGCACCTTGGGTCGTCTCGCTGGGAGACTCCTTCATCTCCGGTGAAGGCGGCAGGTGGGCGGGCAATACCAATTCACCTCGCTTCGCCAATGATGTGGGCGAGCAGTCCTACTGGGATGTCGCGGGAGGGGAACTCATCCCGTTCTGCCATCGGTCGGCCTCGGCGCTGATCCACATTGGCGTGGCCAAGTCCTACAACCTCGCCTGCAGCGGTGCGATCACGGCGACGCAGATGCTGCCGGGCCATGTGATCGGAGACGCAGAACTCTTCAAGCCGGGAGTCGACGACAACATCCTGCCGTCCGGCGCGGGCCAGACCTACAACCTGCGCTCCTTCGCCCAAGGCAAGGACATCAGGATGATCGCGCTATCGATCGGCGGCAATGACTTCAAGTTCTCCAAGATCGTGACCAAGTGCGTCACCAGCTACATCTTCATGGTTATCGAGCCATGCAAGGACGATGATGAGGTCGAAGAGTGGCTGAGCGAGGAGTCTCAGACCCGCGTGGTCAACAACATCGCCGGCTCCATGAAGAACGTCATCCGCGCGATGCGCGATACCAATCATTCGGATTCGTCATGGTTCCTGGTGAGTCAGCTCTATCCGATACCCGTCGCTACCGCTGCCGATATGCGCTACGACCTCAATAGGCAGACGCGCGGGGGCTGCGGCTTCAAGGACGAAGACCTGACCTGGGCCATCGGCACGGCCGTGCCCCTGATCAATAATGCCGTCAAGCGCGCGGCCGAGTTGGTGCGGCGCTCACTTGCCTGGGATGCCGAGTTCGCCGGGTACCGCGATCTCAACATCGTCCACATGGACGCTACCGATGCGTTTGCTGGCCGCGAGTTGTGCAACAAGAACGTCAAGCGATTGGCGTCACACGTGGGTATTCCCGGGGTCAATCCGGACTGGGGCGGACCCAACCACTGGACCGAGCCCGGCGCCGTTGACCGCTCCGAGTGGGTGCAGGAAATCAATGCCCTGCCTGCTGGGAGCGTCGAGAAGGACGAGTCCTTCCACCCCAACTACTGGGGCCAGTTGGCGCTGCGCAACTGCTACCGGCAGTTGTACGAGAGCGTGAAGTCGCCGAAGTTGGCTGTGGGCGGATGGTGCGACCGGTCCGGCAATGGCCTGAACTCCTGGGGTGAGCCCAATATGAAGTTCGAGCCCTTCCCCGCGCCGCTGCCGCCCAACGTCGGCTAGGCGCCAGGCGGGCCGGAGATCTGGCCGAGGCGCCGCAGGGGTGAGTCAGGCTCGCCGGTGACAGCGCCCGGATCGATGTCGGCGATGTCGATCTGCGGCGAGCCCCACTTCTCCAGCGTCGATGCGATGGACTTGCGTGCGCGGTCCATGCGACGCGCGATCATGCGACGCGCTGCCCACTCGGTCTCGTTCTCGCGCAGCGCGTATTCGATCGCCTCGGCCTGCTCATCGGAACACGACAACCCATAGGCACGCTGCAAGCC
>CAIWTL010000289.1 GCA_903915555.1 uncultured Micrococcales bacterium
ACCACGTGCCCGTGGTCCCGGAGCCACAGTGGCCACCTGCGCTGCGCCTCCTGGCGGCGTCGCACATCGCGCAGTGACCGCAACGGTCCGCGTTCAGCGGCGGATCGGAATACCCCGGCGACGAGCCGCGAACGACTTCGCCCGGTCTTGTCGGCGAGAGCCGACAGGTGGTCCCACAAACGACCTGTCATCTCACCCCGGATGAAGGTGGTGGGATCGAGCGGGGTCGACCCGCTCGCGAAGTCATCCCCTCCCCACCCGGACAGGATCACTTCGCCACCGCGGGCGCGGACCTGGTGCAAGACCGCCCACTCGTATTCCAGATATCCCCAGTGGGGATACAGCAGGGGGTCCAGCGACAACATTCCTGCATCTCTGCTGTCGCTGTACGACACCCGATTCGCAGTCAGACCGAGGTGGTGTTCGGTGAGACGAAGCAGCCGCTGCTCTGGGGCCTCAGTGTCGCCAGCACGCAGGGTGGGGGTCCACGAATGCGTCGACACGAGTTGCCGCCCGGCCCGGCCGAGATGGCGCTGGGCCATGGCAGTGACCACGCCGGAGTCAAGCCCCCCCGACAGGTGCGACGAAATCTTCGCGTCCGCGCATGCGTCGGCGACCGCGTCGCTCACTGCGCGGTACATCCGATCGACGGCAGCTGCGGGATCGAGGGTGATATCGGCCGTCTCGAGTTCAGGATGGAAGTATCGGACACTGCGTCTTCCTCGTGAGTCGACGAGCGTGATGGTGCCGGGCAACACGCGATGGATGCCGGCCAATTGGGTTCGCTCTCCCGCCCACTCGTTCACTGGCATCAGATGTGCGGCGATCACGTCGGGCTCAAGGCTGGCCCCATCCCACACCGCGTCCCGCACGACCTCCAAGTCGGCGTGCGCCACGACCCGTCGCCCCTGTCGCCCCCAGTACAGCGGAACGAGTCCGAGATGGTCTCGTACGAGAGCTCGGCGGTCATCTGTCGGATGCCTCAGGACTGCGGCAAACTGCCCCGTGAGCGAATCGATGCTTCCCAGACCCCAGGTGCGCACCCCCAGCTCGAACAACTCGGCAGGGTGGAGGCCCGACACATCGGCCTGAAGCCGCTCGCTGAGCGAATCCCTGGCCAGCAAGAAGCCCCAGAACTGCTCGAGTCGCCAGTTGCGATCCGCGAAATGGGCGGCGCCGCCTGGGGTCATTGACAGGAGCGTAGGTGCCAGATCACGGGCTAGGACGCGGTTGGTAACTCTGGTTCTCGACCGTAAATATCTCGCCCCCGCCTGCAACCTCGAGCTGGGTGGCGAGCGCCGTGAGGGTCGGTGTTGTCCAGGGGTTGCGCGGTTCCGGCATGCGACGACCCAAACACACGACGCCCGGTTTGCCAAGGACCCCTGGGGGTGGAGGGTCCCCCTGGAGCTGGGCATCATCACCACAGGCGCTACGCACAACAAGGCCACGGGGACTCCGACGGATGCTCACGTCACTCGCATGTTCGCATCGACGGTGACCTGGGGATCACGCCGCTCGTGAAGGGGGCGAGCCGATGTCGCAGGACAACTCTCAGGCGCCCACCAACCCAGCCTGCCGCGCACGAACGAGGTGAACGGGTGTGCGTCAGTCCAGCCACGAGCCTAGGTGACCGATAGCTACGAGTCGTGTGCCTTCAGTCACCTCGGTGACCTCATGCTGCATCTGTGAGAGGAAGAAGACAGCGTCTCCTTGCTCCAGGGCGAGCACCTTGCCCAAGCGTTCGAAGCCAGGGATTCGATGTAATCCGTAGCCGATCAGATCGCCACCCGTGAAATCCCGCGGGTCACTCAGGAGTAGCGAGAAGGACACGATTCTTTGCCCGCTGCGGCCTGCCACCACATCTAGCCCGGCGTCGCGGTGCTGGCTGATGGCATCACCCCTCCGATACCTCAACAGTCGGGCGGGTCGTAACACCTCCAAGTCCGGTGTGGCGAAGTGAGTGCGACATGTATCCGTCAGGGGCGCCAAGGCTTCCCGCAGTGGGCGCAGCACCTCGGCTGCGACACGGACTTCGTCCGAGCGCCGGCTGTTCGGGATCGGCGCTCCCAGCGCATCCAGGAGTTGATGACTGCGGACTGACTCGGTCGCGTTGGATGCCGCGGCGACGAGGGCCTCGCACGCGGCATCGGACAGGACGTTGGGCACGACGAGCGGGGCAGTCATCGGCGGATCGGGGACCGGTGGCGCACGACGTTCTTCAGCGGCATCGCGAATCGGCATGTCGCCGATTCCATCACGCCTATCCGATCCCGCCAAGTCCAACCAGGGCCCCAAGAGATGCCCCGGAATCATCAGCGCTGCGTGGAATCCCGAGCAGCGACTTCAGCGCAGGTCTACCGATTCGGTCGCGGGAGTTCTGGCAACGGCGAGCGACCAGGCCGCGTGGCGCGCCCCCGGTCTGGGGAGTCCCCCCGTCCGGATGAGCCGGTTGTCCAGGCGCTCATCGCTTGCGACGGCAGATCGGCCGTCAACGCTGCTTCACTGCGACCGACCCGATCGTCCGCAACGAGGACCTGCAGGCCCTTTCTGGTCCCGAGCTGGAAGCCATCGACCGCCAAGACCGCAAGATTTCGCTGGACGGTGCCGACCCTGCTCCCGCCCTCCCGTAGGATCACGGGCATGCCGCAGACCCGGTCGGGTGTCCACTCCCCTG
>CAIWTL010000290.1 GCA_903915555.1 uncultured Micrococcales bacterium
AGTCCCGGACGGCCTCGTGCACGTGGACGGCGGTGGCCTGCCGCTGCAGTCGCTGGACCTGATGGGGGTCCAATCGGGCGGTCACCGGAGGCACTCCGTCGCTCATCCGCTCGGCGATCCGGATCTCCTCGGCGTAGTCGGGATGCCCGACCACCACCTGCATGAGGAAACGGTCGCGCTGTGCCTCCGGCAGGGCGTAGACGCCTTCGGACTCGATGGGGTTCTGGGTCGCGAGCACGATGAACGGCTCGGGGACACCGCGCGTGACGCCGGCGATCGACACCTGACGTTCCGCCATCACCTCCAACAGTGCGGACTGCACCTTCGCCGGGGCCCGGTTGATCTCGTCGGCCAGGACGATGTTCGCGAAGACGGCGCCCCATTCGATCTCGAACTCCTCGCTGCTGGGCCGCCAGATCCGGGTCCCCACGACGTCGGCCGGGACCAGATCGGGGGTGAACTGGAGTCGCGAGAAGTCGCCGCCCACCACTGTCGCGAGGGTGGAGACGGTCAGGGTCTTGGCCAGGCCGGGAACGCCCTCGATCAAGCAGTGGCCGTTGGCCAGCAGCGAGACGAACACGCGTTCCACCAGACGGTCCTGGCCGACGACGACGCTCTGGACCTCGGACACGGCGTCGCGCAGCGCCGCGACATCGATCTCGGACGTGGGTCGTGACACGGTGACTCCTCTGATCGGTGGGCCGCCCCGGCCACCGTGTGGCACTGTCGCACAGTCGCTTCGGGGTGGTGCAAGGTCGATGTCAGGATCGCATCAGGAAGCACCCGGTGCGTCCCCGACGGGAATGGTCCGACGGTCCCGGATGTGGTCCCATGGTCGGACAGCGAACGAGGCGAGGAGCGCCATGACGGAGCAGGGCAGCGCCGCCGGCTGGTTCCCGGATCCCTGGATGTCGGGGCAGCAGCGGTTCTGGGACGGCGACCGCTGGACGGCGGACATCTTCACGCCGGGGTGGGAACAGCCCGTGGCCAACGAGGTTTTCGCCGCTGCACACGGTCCGGCCCCGACCACCCCGGCGTCCCCGCCGCCCCCACCGCCCACCTGGATCGGTTCCACCCCGACGAGGCCTGCCCCGCCACCGGCCGCAGCGCCGGTCGCGGCCACGCCGTCCTCGTCGCGTCCCCTCGTCATCGGCGGTGTCGTCGCGGCGGCACTGGCGGTACTCCTGGCCGCCCTCGTCGTCGCGCAGGCGGACCGCGACGGTCGCCCGGCCGCGCAGCCGACTCCCGCCCCCGCGACCCCGGCCCCCGAGAGCCCCGGTCCGTCGCCATCACCGACGCCGTCGCCGGAAGGGCGCAGTGTGGCGCAGACCCTCGCCGACCTCGTGGTGCGGCAACAGGACGTGCCGCGTCGGTTCCGGGTGTCACCGATCCCGGGGGGCAGATCGGTCGCCGGTGGTCCCACACTCGACCTGTGTGACGGGGCGTACCCGAGCGAGAGCCGGCGGATCGGGCGCCTGCAGACCGAGGCGAAGGACCGTGCGGGCAGCCGCACCCTCAGCACCGAGGCCGTTCAGTACGACGACGAAGCGGGAACCGAGCAGGCGTTCCGCGAGGTGGCCGATGTGGCGGCGGGTTGCCAGAACCAGATGACCCTGGACCTCACCACCGGTGAGTTGGTGTCACGCAGCGTCGCACCGGAGCCCACGGGTTCGTGGCGCAGCACCCCGGGGGTGGAGCGCCTCGCCTACCGCGTCACGGAGTCGGCGGGGGCCGACGAGGACTCCACCCTGGTCGTGTACCTGCGCCGGGGGCCGCTCCTGTTGGGGCTGTATTTCCCGAAGCCCGACGGACCGCAGATGCCGGTCGAGGGGCGGCGCACGGTGCCCGCCATCGTCAAGCTCTTCGAGGAGCGGCTGCTCGACACGCCCCCGGGCACCGGCACCCAGTCGCCGCCCGACGCGGGCTCCGGGTCGGGGTCCGGTCCGGGTGGATCCGGTGACGGTGGACCCGGTTCCGGCGTCGGTGCCTGACCGACCGCATATCTGCCCCACCCGGGGCATATGTGTCCCGGGACGGGGGGGTTTTGTGACCCTGCGGGGCAGATCTGCGGTCAGCCGTGGATGTCTGTGCGCGGGCGTGGCTGCGGGATGGCGGCTCGTCGTGGTCGTGGGTACGGTTCGGGTGTGGCCAGTTCGGACGCCCCGAGCACCGGTTGGACCGAGATCATCGGGGTCTATCACGCCGACGGCGGAGCGGTCGGTGAGGTCCGGTACGTCCTCGGCAAACTCCTCGGCACAGCCCACTGCTCGCTGTGCGACATCACCCATTCCCCGGTGCGCCGCAAACCCGAATGGGACCGCATGGTGGCCCGCCTGGGGATACCCGTCACTCTCGTCCACCTCAACGAACAGGCCGCTGACGTGCGGGGGGCGACTGCGGTCACGGGAAGTCCCGTCGTCCTGGGCCGCACCTCGGAGGGCACCCTCGTTCCCCTGCTGACCCCCGACCGGCTCGACGGCCTCGTCGGCTCGGTGGGCGACTTCGAAGCGGCGTTGCGCGCTGCGCTGGCGCAGCCGGCGGCCCGGTCAACGCCGACGCAGCGAGGCGGCGCCGAGCCACAGGCCGACGACTGCGGGTCCGACCGCCAACACGATGGCGTTGTCGGAGAGCAGACCTGACCCCACGGCGGCGGCGCCCAGGCAGAAGCCGAGCATCGCGATGATGGACACCCTCGCGATCGGCGGCAGACCGCTCCAGCCCAGGCTGCGCAGTTCGGCCAGCCCTTGGACCGCGCTGAGCAGTTGCCCGGTGTTGGCGGTGAGCCACATCCCGACAGCAGGTGCTCGGATCACCGCCACCGCCAGGCAGGCCAGTGCTGCCGCGGCGACGCTGATCACCGCCCAGTCCTGCACGGCGAGCAGATCGAGCGCCGCCGTGACCAGCAACAGGACCATGGCGGCGGCGAGGGGGGCGGTGACGGCGCGGTCGTCGACGTCCGGGTAGCGGCGTCCCAGGATGTTGCCCATGACGGCGCCCACGATCGCGCCGCCGAGGGAGATCAGCGGCAGCGCCGCCGCCGCGGGCTCGCGGAAGATCTCGGTCGCGGCCACCACGAGGTTGCCCGCCTGATTGGACGTGAAGACACCGAACTCGAGGTAGGTGCTGGTGTCGAAGACGCCGATGGTCCACGCCAGGAGCGCCGTCGCCACCCACGGGTGACGCAACGGGGAATCGATGTTCATGGCGTGTTCGAGGGACTCCGACGGTCGGGGTGGTCCTTCGTCGCGTCGCTGACGGTCCGGGGTCGACGGCTCGCGAACCGCCGCCAGGCGACCAGCACGAGGACGATCAGCACGAGCCAGAGGACACCGACGATCAGGACACTGTTCACGATGCCCCCAATCTGCACTCTCGGCATCGGCGTGATCGCTCGCGGGCTGTAGGGCCGCCTCCAGCAGCGTAGCGGGGGAGACGCCCGTGGCAGCGTTGGCGCGGGCCGCTCAGTTGCGACCGGGGGCCACCGCCGCCGGACGGGGCAGCGCGGTGCGCCATGGCGCGAAGTTCGGGGCGCCGATGCCCGACGCGAGGTCGTAGCCGACCCGGGCGGAGCAACAGCCCTG
>CAIWTL010000291.1 GCA_903915555.1 uncultured Micrococcales bacterium
CCCGTCGTCACTCAGGCGGGCCTCGCTCAGCATTCGGTCGCTCCAGACGCGCGGAGTGTCCGACATGTTCCGGCGGGTGGACGTGCGTGATGCGCGACGGAGCGTCACCGTCAAGGTGTCCGCCCGTGACGCGGCGCGACTTCGAGCGGCGCGCCACGTACGTCTGGTCACGACCGTTCGCTCGTCGACACGATCCGGGGGCGTAGTCACCGGCGCTCGGGTGATCGGATCGAACTTCCGCCCGAGGCCCGACGGGCGCAGATGGCAGCGAACCGGACAGAGTTCATGCGCGGTGCTGCGACGAGCAGATGTTCGGGGATGCGACCTCAGTGGCGCGAATCTCCGCCGACTCGATCTGAGGCGGGCGGACCTGCGCCGGTCCGATCTCACCCTGGCGGACCTGTCCGGCTCGCGGATCGCTCACTCCCGCCTGGCCGGCGCCCGGATGACTGTCACCCGCGCGACGAATCTAGCCGGAAGGCCGGCGTCCCTGCCGACCGGAGCCCGCTTGATACGCAACGAGATCGTCGATCCCGAAGTGTGGGCAGCGGCCGACGCACGAGCGGACTCTCCCAGCTATCTGGTCGCCTGCAACACCGAGGTTGCCGACAACTGTGTCGCCATGGACGAGTTCATCGATGACAGTCCCTGGAGGGTTGCCTATCGAGACGGGCGCGTCTATACGCTGACGTGGGCCGGCTCGAAGAATCACCCCCTCACTGCCGTTCTCGGGTGCGACCCGGATCGTGCGGATTCGTGCGAAACCATCGCCACCGTGGATGGGGATCCGATGGACTTGGCCATAGGCGACGGCCGGGTCTTCGTCGCTACGAACAAGGCCACCTACAACTGTCCATCCACCGCCGGTGATTGCAGCCAGGTCACGAGCACCGGCAGCTCCGTGATCGCCTATGTGGACGGCTGGGTCTTCATGAGTCCATTTGAGGTGCAGGACCAGCCGTATCGCTGTGATCCCGGGGCCCTCGACGCATGCGTGGACTACGCAGACTCACTGTCCGACAAGGCGATCGTGATGGATCTGCTGCCAGTCGACAGCCAGTTGTACGTGGTACAGGCCCAGGGCATCTCCCAGTGCGATCCGGCCACGGTTGACTCGTGTACCGCATTCTTCGACTCAGCCTCCAGCGGTCGTCGGATCTTCTACCGCGCCACATCCGGCGACGGCCACCTGTACCCGGTGAGCGATGTCGGGGTCCTCTACAGGTGCGACTCCGAGCCGGACTCGTGCACCAAGATCGACGTGCTGAAGAATGAGGCAGGCCTCTTGGACAGCCTGGTCGAGTTGACGTACGGGCGCGGGAGGGTCTACGCCGGTAGTGCCGCCGGCGTGCTGACCCGTTGTGACGCGGATGTCTTCAACAGTTGCATCACGCTGGCGAGCGGCTTCGTTCGGATCTCAGGGGTTGCGTACGTCGAGTGACGGGGGAAGTCCGCCAACCGGCTCAGACTCTCGACACAGGACACCTGGGTCGATATGCGCGGGCAGACGCGGGAGGACGGAAGCTGTACAGGACCTAAGTCACCAAGAGTGCCGCGGCAATTGCACCCGTTGACTGTGCGGAGAACAGTGGAGGCGGTGGGCACCACCGACCGGTGGCCTCGCCGGGGAGTCGATCATGAGTCGCCGCCGCACCCTTCTTGTTCTGTCCACCGTGGCCGCGATGGCCCTCACGCTCGGCGCCGCTCCCCGGACAGCGCCGCCCCCTCGCCTGGGGGCCGCCGCCGCAGCTTCCGTCGACTACGCGAGCGTGGTCGACACACTCCGCCGCGAGATCCCGCAGATGATGGCGGACACCGGTGTCGTCGGGGCGAGCGTCGCCCTGATCGACGGCGACCGGGTGATCATGTCGGAAGGCTTCGGTTGGGCGGACAAGACACGTCGGCGCCCCGTGACCGCGCGCACCCTGTTCCACATCGGATCGCTGTCCAAGACCTTCGCGGCCCTGTCGGTGATGCAGCTGGTCGAGCGAGGGCGGGTCGATCTCGATGCACCGCTCACCCGGTATGTCCCCGAGCTACAGCTCCTGCCCCGTTTCCGGCGCAACGTCATCACCGTCCGCTCGGTCCTCGACCACCACTCAGGCATCCCCGGCGACATCTTCTACGGCCTCATCACCAACCGTCGCCCAGACCCGAACTTCCACCGCTGGCTGCTGGACACCTTGCAGCGGATGCCCCCCGAGAGACGAGTGGACACCGAGTGGGCCTACAACAACAGCGGCTACGTCCTGTTGCAGGCGCTCGTGGAGAACGTCACCGGTGAGCCATATGCGGATCGCACGGAACGCACCCTGTTCCGCCGGATGGGGATGCGCAGTTCATCATTCGATGACACCCGCGCACCGGACCGGGCACTGACGCGCAACTACTCCCCTGTGCTCGATGACCAGGGGGAGCCGACCGGCCGCGTTCACGCGGACCCCCGTGAGTACGTGAACGGCTGGACGGCGGGGTCGATCCTGTCCTCCGCGCACGACATGACCAACTACCTGCGAATGCTCGTGGATCGAGGGGCCGGCCGACATGGACGGGTCGTGCGCGCCCGGACGCTGCGCCAGATGACCACCCCACAGACCCACCTGGCCATCGACATGGGAAGAGAGATCGGCCTGTCGTGGTTCCTCAGCGACTCCTGGCTGGGCAGGACCTACGGCCACGACGGCGCGACGACACGCAACTTCTCGGTGCTGCAGGTCCAGCCGCGCGAGGAACTGGGGGTCTTCGTGTCGACCAACACCGACGGCGGCATCGTGGCAGCGGATGCGATCGCCGGGCGAGCGCTCGTCCTGGCCTACACGGCCAAGACAGGGATTCAGCCGCCACCACCTGTCACGCTGCCGGATCCCGGGCCGGCGACCCCCACCCCATCAACGCTGACAGCAGCGCGGGGCACCTACGCCGGTTACACCGGATACCACCGCGTGGCGGCCGACGGGACATCGCTGACCTTGACCTCTGGCGACGGCACGGGCGAGCCGGGGATCACGTTCACACTCATGCGGGACAACTGGTGGCGAACCGATACCGACCCCGACCTGCAGATCGCCTTCCGCTCCATCGCGGGACGTCGCGTGCTGCTGTCCCGCACGGGCGGCCAGTCCCGCGTCTCCCGGGCAATCCTCGGCGAGAAGGTGCCGAGGACGACGGCACCCCGTCGGTGGCACCAGGCCGCGGGCACCTACCGGGTGCACCTGGATCGGGTGCACGACACCGGGTTGGTTCCCGAACGGGCGCGTCTCATGGTCGGTC
>CAIWTL010000292.1 GCA_903915555.1 uncultured Micrococcales bacterium
ACGGGGGCGTCACTGCTCGCGTCGTGGACGCGGTGTTCGGCGGCGACCGCGACCGCCGCCTCATAGACATCTCACGGGACGGCCGGGAGCGGTTGCTCGTCTACCTCGGCTCGATGAAGTCGAACGGCATCACGACCTCCGGACTGAATCTGCTGTCCAACCTCGACCACGAGCGCTTCGACGTCTCGGCCTTCTACACCTACACCGGCCGGGGGGACCAGGCGAAGAACATCGCCGCCATCGATCCCCGGGTGCGCCATCTGCCCCGTATCGGGGGGATGAACGGCTCCAAGTTCCGGCACCTGCGCCGCGAGCAGATCGCCCGCAACGGGCTGCCCGACTCCGTCCCCGACGCGGAGTCGCTGCCCGTCGTGGGCCTGTTCCGCGATGAGTGGGTGCGTTGCTTCGGCGAGGCGGAGTTCGACCACATCATCGACTTCAGCGGCTACGGGCCGCTGTGGGACTTCATCCTGCTGCAGGGCAACTCACCGGAGAAGAGCATCTGGCTGCACAACGACATGTACGCCGACGCCAGGCGCGAGGTCCATGGCAAGCAGCACCTGTTCAAGAAGCTTCACAGCGTCTTCACCACCTACCGGTTCTTCGACCACCTGGTGTCGGTGTCACAGGCACTCGCCGAGGTCAACGCACGCAATCTGGCGCAGTACGCCCCGCCGGACCGGTTCCGCTTCGCCTCGAACACCATCGACTGGCAGCGCATCCGTGCCATGGCGGCCCAGTCGCCCGAGGAGGACTGGCGGCGCCGGCGCAAGCCCGACGCGGAGAACATCGAGGAGTCCGACCTCGGTGAGGATTCCGACGGCCTCACCGACGGAGTCGCCGACTGGGAGTGGACCGACGCTCCCGGGGTGACGACATTCGTCACCGCGGGCCGGCTGTCCACCGAGAAGAACCACGAGCGTCTCATCCGGGCGTTCGCCAAGGTGCACGCCGACCATCCAGAGACCCGGTTGATCATCCTCGGTGGCGGTCCGCTGCAGGAGCACCTGCAGGGCGTCGTCGACAGCCTCGGTCTGACGGGCAGCGTGGAACTGGCCGGTTTCCAGGTCAATCCCTACCGACCCATGAGCAAGTGCGACTGCTTCGTGTTGCCGAGTGACCACGAGGGCCAGCCGATGGTCATCCTGGAGGCCCTCACCCTCGGACTGCCCGTCATCGCCACCGAGTTCTCCAGCGTGCGGGGAGCCCTGGATCCCGCCGACGGCATCGTGGTCCCCCGATCGGTGGACGGTGTCGAGACCGGCCTGCGGCAGTTCCTCGCCGGGGACATCCCGCCACCGGCCTTCGATCCCGAGTCCTACAACCAGCATGCGATGCAGCAGTTCTACACAGCTGTCGGCCTGACGGCCGATGGCGGGAAGTGACAGCCGTGGACAGGCCAATCTTCGTCATCGGTTCCATGGGGTCGGGGACAACCCTTCTCCGACTCATGCTGGACAGCCACCCGAACATCATGATCGCGCAGGAGACCGGCTTCCTGCGCGCTCTCATGGCGCAGTACCACATCCCGTTCTGGAAGTTCGGCGGCGAGTGGCTCAACCGCATCGACATGACCGAATCGGAGCTCGACGAGTCAGCGCGGCTCTTCTACGACGACGTCTTCTCCAAGGCGGCGGCCAAGCGCGGGGCGACGCGATGGGGAGACAAGACGCCCTATCACGTCCACCACATGGAGTTGGCCGCGCGCGTGTTCCCCGACGCCCAGTTCATCGCCACGGTTCGCCACCCCGGCGCCGTCGCCAACAGCGTGGGGCGTTTCAAGTGGGACTGGAACAAGGGGATCGAACACTGGACCCACTCCAACCAGAACATGACCGACGCCGGGATGGCGCTCGGGGACCGGTTCCACCTGATCCGGTACGAGGATCTGGTGACCGATACCGAGCCCGTCCTGCGCGAGGTGCTGGACTTCCTCGGAGAACCGTGGAAGGACGAGGTCATGGCACACCACGAGGTGCAGCCGGGAGGCGTGGCCGAGGGCGGCACCAAAGCATCCGATCCGGTGGACACCGCCCGGATGGCCAAGTGGCGCGCGGGGGTCAGTGACAAGCAGATGAACCGGTTGGTCAAGCGTGCCGACTCCCAGGCGCACGTATTCGGCTACGCGGCAGCCGAACCACTTCCCATCGAACCCCTCGGACTGCCCGGCACCGGGCTCAGCGGCGTCACGGGCGACGGGCTGCGGGAACGCTTCGAGGCAGCCCAACCGGTGCGTCGTGTGACGATCCGTCCGACCTTCGAGAACCGGCCGTTCACGGTGAACTCGATGGCCGAGGAACTCCGTAAGGCCTACGTGGCGGGCATGGAGGGCGCCCGGGTGCGTCCCGCCTACCGCAAAGAGGTGGAGGCCGGTCTCCCGCCGAGGAAGAACTCCGACTCTCCCGTGGCCAAGGTCCGGCGCCGCGTCGCCCGGGCCGTCAACCCTGACCTCTGAACGCATCGGCACGTGCACACCGGACCCCCGACGATGAGGAGGACACGATGGCTCGACAGGCGGTGATCCTGGCGGCAGGGATGGGAACCAGGCTCGGCCGGCCGTTCCCGAAGCCCCTCACGGAACTGGCGGATGGCCAGTCGATCATGCAGCAGCAGGTCGGCAAGCTCCTGCATGCCTACCCGGGCGTCCGCATCATGATCGTGGTGGGCTTCAAGCGGGACC
>CAIWTL010000293.1 GCA_903915555.1 uncultured Micrococcales bacterium
ACCAAGCTCGGCATGACCCAGATCTGGGACGAGAACAACCGGGTCGTCCCGGTGACCGTCGTCAAGGCGGGCCCGTGCGTCGTCACCCAGGTCCGCACCCCCGACAGCGACGGCTACTCGGCCGTCCAGATCGGCTACGGCCAGATCGACCCGCGCAAGGTCAACAAGCCGATGGCGGGGCACTTCGCCAAGGCCGGCGTGACGCCGCGCCGTCACCTCGTCGAGGTCCGCACCGAGGATGCCACCGAGGTCACCGTCGGGCAGGAGTTCGACGTCACCCTCTTCGAGCCCGGCGCCAAGGTCGATGTCACCGGCACGACCAAGGGGAAGGGTTACGCGGGCGTCATGAAGCGCCACGGCTTCCACGGCCTGCGCGCCTCCCACGGTGTGCAGCGCAAGCACCGTTCACCCGGCTCCATCGGGGGCTGCGCCACGCCGGGCCGCGTCTTCAAGGGCCTGCGCATGGCCGGCCGCATGGGCGGTGAGCGTCAGACCACCATGAACCTGACCGTCGAGCGCGTCGATCCCGAGAACGGTGTGCTGCTCATCCGCGGCGCCGTGCCCGGTGCCGACGGCTCCGTGGTCTTCGTCCGTTCCGCCCGGAAGGGAGCCAAGTGATGGCGACGGCACAACTCCCCCCCGAGATCTTCGACGTCCCCACCAACATCCCGCTGATCCACCAGGTCGTCGTGGCCCAGTTGGCGGCGGCACGCAGTGGGACGCACAAGACCAAGACCCGCGCCGAGGTCGCCGGCGGTGGCCGCAAGCCCTACAAGCAGAAGGGCACCGGGCGGGCGCGCCAGGGGTCCATCCGTGCACCGCAGTTCGCGGGCGGTGGCACCGTCCACGGCCCGCAGCCCCGCGACTACTCGCAGCGCACGCCCAAGAAGATGAAGGCCGCCGCCCTGCGTGGGGTCCTGTCGGACCGGGCGCGTGAGGACAGGGTCACGATCGTCGAGTCGTTCGGCTCGGGCGACACCCCGAACACGAAGGCGGCCCTGGCCGCGCTGGGGGATTTCGCCCAGGACTCGCGTGTCCTGGTCGTTCTCTCGCGGGACGAGGAGATCGCGTGGCGCTCACTGCGCAACGTGGCCAACATCCAGCTCGTCGCCAGCGACCAGCTGAGTGCCTACGACGCGGTCATCAGCGACCGGGTCGTGTTCTCGCAGGCGGGGTTGGACGCGTTCGTGAACCGTGGCAGCACCGGCGACTCCACCGAGGAGAAGGCATGAGGATCAACGACCCGCGCGACATCCTGATCGCCCCCGTCATCTCTGAGAAGAGTTACGGGCTGCTCGACGCCAACAAGTACACGTTCGTCGTGCCCCGGGACGCCAACAAGACCCAGATCAAGATCGCCGTCGAGGAGGTCTTCGGGGTCACGGTGACCGCGGTGAACACCATGAACCGCCAGGGCAAGCGGGTCCGTACTCGCACCGGCTACGGCCGGCGGCCCGACACCAAGCGCGCGATCGTCTCGGTCGCGGCCGGTGACCGCATCGACATCTTCGGAGGGCCGGTCTCCTGACCGGCTGAAGGAAGGCAAGAACAATGGGTATTCGCAGGTACAAGCCCACGACCCCGGGTCGTCGCGGTGCCAGCGTGTCCGACTTCGTCGAGGTCACTCGCAGCACACCCGAGAAGTCGCTGGTCAAGCCGCTGCCGAAGAAGGGCGGTCGCAACAACAGCGGTCGCATCACGACCCGGCACAAGGGTGGCGGCCACAAGCGGGCCTACCGCGTCATCGACTTCCGGCGCGCGGACAAGGACGGCATCGACGCCAAGGTCGCGCACATCGAGTACGACCCCAACCGCACCGCCCGCATCGCGCTGTTGCATTACGCGGACGGCACGAAGCGCTACATCCTCGCGCCCGATCGGCTCAAGCAGGGCGACAAGGTGGAGACCGGACCGGGCGCCGACATCAAGCCCGGCAACAACCTGCCGCTGCGGAACATCCCCGTCGGCACCGTGGTGCATGCGATCGAGCTGCGCCCCGGTGGTGGCGCCAAGATTGCCCGGTCCGCCGGTGCGCGTGTCCAGTTGGTCGCGCGCGAGGGCCGCTATGCACAGCTGCGCATGCCCTCCGGTGAGATCCGCAACGTCGACGCCCGCTGCCGTGCCACGGTCGGCGAGGTCGGCAACGCCGAACAGTCGAACCTGAACTGGGGCAAGGCCGGCCGTATGCGGTGGAAGGGCAAGCGCCCGACCGTCCGCGGCGTGGCCATGAACCCCGTCGACCACCCGCACGGCGGTGGCGAGGGCAAGACCTCCGGTGGTCGCCACCCGGTGAACCCCGCCGGCCGTCCCGAGGGCCGCACCCGCAAGGCCAACAAGCCGAGCGACAAGTACATCGTCCGTCGCCGCAAGTCCGGCAAGAAGCGCTGAGCGAGGAAGTCGATATGCCACGCAGTCTCAAGAAGGGCCCCTTCGTCGACCAGCATCTTCAGAAGAAGATCGACGAGCAGAACGAGAAGGGCACCCGCAACGTCATCAAGACGTGGTCACGCCGTTCCATGATCACGCCGGACATGCTCGGTCACACCATCGCCGTGCATGACGGGCGCAAGCACGTACCCGTGTTCATCAGCGAGAACATGATCGGCCACAAGCTGGGGGAGTTCGCCCCCACGCGGACCTTCAAGGGTCATATCAAGGACGACCGTAAGGCGCGCCGGCGCTGAGCCGGGGCGAGGCAAAGGAGTACGTGATGGAAGCCAGGGCACAGGCGCGCGGAGTACGCGTTTCGCCGATGAAGGCCCGCCGAGTGGTCGACCTGATCCGCGGACTGCCGACCGACCAGGCGCAGGCGGTGCTGCAGTTCGCCCCCCAGGACGCCAGCGAGCCGGTGCTCAAGGTGTTGGACAGCGCTCTGGCGAATGCCGCCAACAACCACGACATGGACACGCGCGACCTCGTCGTCGCGGCGGCCTTCGTCGACGAGGGACCGACGATGAAGCGCATCCGGCCCCGCGCCCAGGGACGCGCCTACCGCATCCGCAAGCGCAGCAGCCACATCACCATCGTGGTTGCGCCCCCGAACGAGGTCGTCGACGCGACCGGGAAGAGGAGCTGACATGGGTCAGAAGATCCACCCCCATGGCTTCCGCCTGGGGTACACCGCCGACTATGCGTCCAACTGGTACGCCGACGGCAACAAGCCGGGTCAGCGTTACCGCGACTACGTCGAGGAAGACGTCAAGATCCGCCGCCTGATCGCCGAGCGCATGCCGCGTGCCGCGATCAGCAAGGTCACGATCCAGCGGTCGCAGGGCCGTGTCGAACTGTGGATCCACACAGCCCGTCCCGGCATCGTGATCGGTCGCGGCGGTAAGGAGACCGACGCCCTCAAGCGTGCGCTGGAGGACCTGACCGGCAAGCAGGTGCAGGTCAACGTGCTCGAGGTCAAGGATCCCGAGCTCGAGGCGCAGTTGGTGGCGCAGGCGGTCGCCGAGCAGCTCGCGGGGCGCGTCGCGTTCCGCCGGGCCATGCGTCGTGCGCTGCAGTCGACGATCAAGGCCGGCGCCGAGGGCATTCGGATCCAGGTGTCGGGTCGACTGGGTGGCGCCGAGATGAGCCGCACGGAGTTCTACCGCGAGGGTCGCGTTCCGCTGCACACCCTCCGGGCCAACATCGACTACGGCCTGGCCGAGGCGCACACCACCTTCGGGCGGATCGGGGTGAAGGTCTGGATCTACAAGGGTGAGGCGCCCGTGACGCGCGCTGACCGCGAGCAGGCCGAGGCGCAGAAGCTCATGGGCCGACGCCGCGGCGGCGGCGGTGACCGTGGACCGCGTGGCGGTGGCCGAGGTGGCCGCGACCGTGCCCCCCAGGTGGAGCAGGGTGCGCCCGAGGCTGCCGCCGAGTCCGCGACGGCAGGAAGTGAGGGCTGAGTCATGCTGATTCCCCGCAGGGTGAAGCACCGCAAGCAGCACCACCCCAAGCGCACCGGCGCCGCCAAGGGCGGCACCCGGGTCGTGAACGGTGAGTGGGGTCTGCAGGCGTTGGGTCCCGCCTACGTCACCAACCGCCAGATCGAGGCCGCCCGTATCGCGATCAACCGTCGCGTCAAGCGGGGCGGCAAGGTGTGGATCAACATCTACCCCGACCGTCCGCTGACCAAGAAGCCCGCCGAGACCCGCTTGGGTTCCGGCAAGGGTTCCCCCG
>CAIWTL010000294.1 GCA_903915555.1 uncultured Micrococcales bacterium
CCCCCCCCCCCCCCCCCCCGACCGATGGTGGGCGGCGCCACGTTGCCCCTTGATACACACGCGGCCATGACGACCCAGGAAACCACTCCGTACCCGGTGCGCCTGTCGGTGGACTACCCCGACCGGAAGCTCAACCGGCTCAGCACGCTGCTGCGGCTCGTGTGGATCATCCCCATCGCAATCGTGCTCGCGCTGGTATCGGGCAGCACCCTCGCAGTGAATGGCACCACGGCGATCGTCGCGGGCGGCGGGCTGTTGTTCCTCGCGCCGCTGCTGATGATCCTCTTCCGCCAGAAGTACCCGCGCTGGTGGTTCGACTGGAATCGCGAGCTCTACCGATTCAGCACGCGCGTGGCGGTGTACCTCGCCGTGATGGACGACCGCTACCCGTCCACCGACGAGCAGCAGTCGGTACGACTCGACATCGACTACCCCGACGTGCAGCGCGACCTCAACCGGTTCCTGCCGCTCGTGAAGTGGATCCTGGTGATCCCGCACATCATCGTGCTGGTGTTCGTCGGGATCGCCGCGGTTTTCGCCGTGATCTTCGCGTGGTTCGCGATCCTCTTCACCGGTCGCTACCCGCGTGGCCTCTTCGACTTCGTCGAGGGCTTCCTGCGGTGGGGGACCCGGGTGACCGGCTACGCCTTCCTGCTGGCCACCGACCGCTACCCGCCGTTCTCGCTCAAGCCATGATGCGCCTCGGGCCCGCCGAAGCGGGCCCGAGGGCACATCAGTCGGTGCCGGCTGGCGCCTAGGCCGGCTTGCCGATGGCCGCGCCCTTGCGGGCGTTGAAGCCGTCGAGCATCACGTTGACGTCGCTCGGCTTGGCCTGCTCGAGGATCGCCTTGTAGCGCTCGGTCTGCGTGGTGCGCTCCTGGCGGTACAGGATGCCCAGCGAGAAGCCGCCGCGAAGGGCCAGGTCGAAGGCCTTCACGCGGTCGGTGGGGTCGTGGTCGGGGGCGACGTCGGTGACGGCGTCCTTCCACGACTCCTGCGTGTTGTTGAAAGTGGTGCACGGCGACATGGCGTCGATGTACGAGAAGCCCTTGTGCTCCACCGCCTGGGTGATGAGCTCGGTGAGGGCCTTCGTGTTGAACGACGCGCCGCGGGCCACGAACGAGGCACCGGCCGCGATGGCCAGGGCCAGCGGGTTGAGCGGGTCCTCGGGGTTGCCGAAGGGCGTGGACGGCGCCTTCTGCTCGAAGAGGGACGTCGGCGAGGCCTGGCCCTTGGTGAGGCCGTAGATCTCGTTGTCCATCACGAGGTAGGTGACGTCGATGTTGCGGCGCGAGGCGTGCGGGAAGTGCCCGGCCCCGATGGCGAAGCCGTCGCCGTCGCCACCCACCGCGATGACCGTGAGGTCGGGGTTGGCCAGCTTGACGCCCATCGCCACCGGCAGCGGACGGCCGTGCAGGGTGTGCACGCCGTAGGTGCTGGCGAAGTGCGGCAGGCGGCTCGAGCAGCCGATGCCCGAGACGATGACGGTCTTGGCGGGGTCGAGATCCATGTCGGCCATGGAGCGGTAGAGCGACGCCAGCACGCCGAAGTCGCCGCATCCGGGGCACCAGATGGGCTTGAGCTCCGACTTGTAGTCGTTGGGCTTCCTGGTGCTCATGCGGCTACCTCCTGGGCAGCGAGGTCGATGATGGCCTCTGCGGTGAACGGGAGCCCG
>CAIWTL010000295.1 GCA_903915555.1 uncultured Micrococcales bacterium
CACTCCGGGGCCGCTCGCCTTGCGCTGCCACAGGTACCACCCGAGCGCGATGACCAATAGCGCAATCGACACCGGGAAGAGCCGATCGCCCCACTCCGCGTGCTCCTGCGGCAGCCCGACGCGTGCCGAGAGGGCCTCACCTGACTCCTTGGCGGCGAAGGCGGCGATCATGCCGACCCCGAGGATGCCAACCGTCGCCCAGCCCAGGGCCCCGCGCCAGCGCGGGATCAGCACGATCGCCACGAACCCCAGCGCACCGAGGATCAGCAGGACGATGGCGAAATGCACGACGAGCGGGTGGACGGGCAGTCCGAGTACTAGGTCGACCGGCACAGGAACAGAGTGTCAGACGGGCTCGCCCTAGGGCCCTAGGAGGGCGGTGCCGGGTCCGGTGGCTCGATCGGCCGCAGGCTGGACGTGCGCAGGTTCCAGTTAAGCGTGACGAAGCGCAGGGTAACGACGCTGCCCACGCACACTAACGCTGCCGCGCCACCGCTGAACTGATCGAGAAGCACGTAGAGCGTCGTGCCGATGAGCGCGAGGATCGCGTAGGGACGCCCCGGCCTCAGGATCTCAGGAGTCTCCCCGCGCAGAACTGCGACGATGACACCCCCTGCAATGCTCGCGAGGAAGCCGACCGCGATGGCTCCGACGTCGGGGAGGCCGAACTCGATGGCCATTTGAGCGGCGATTACGGCGTAGAGCCCGAGTGCTAGCGCGTCGAGGGAGGTGAAGATCCAGCCGTCGACGGGTATCCAGCGACCGATGAGCAGCACGAGGACGACGGCCGCCACGACGGTCACGACGTACCACGGCGATTGCAAGGCGAGCGGTGGGAGGTTGCCCAGGAGGATGTCACGGGTTAGGCCGCCTCCTAGGCCGAGGAAGAAGGCGAAGACAACGATTCCGATGATGTCGTAGGAGACCTTCCCAGGCGTGCGACCCAGAATCGCACCTGATACCGCGGCCACGAACGTCGTCGTGAGGGCCAGCCAGAGGGGCGTGTTGGCGGCGATATTCGGGATATCGATGGCGAGTACGGACATCAAGGGTCCCTAGGCCCTTCGTAGGGCGAACGTCAATGCCAGGGCATCGTCGCCGCCGACAATGGCGCCATCGGACCAGGTGCCTTCGGCAAAGCTGATGGCGAGGACTTCGCCGGCGACCTGCTCGCCGTGCTCGCGCAGCGCGCGAGCCACCTCGTCGTCAGTGCTGGCCCATGTCAGTTCGATGCGGTCGGAGATATCCAGGCCGGCATTCTTTCGGGCCTCCTGGATGAGGCGGATAGCCTCGCGGGCGGTGCCCAGGCGGCGCAATTCGGGGGTGAGGTGCAGGTCGAGAGCAACCGTCTCGCCCTCTCCGCTGGCCACAGACCACCCTGCGCGCGGGGTCTCGGTGACAACGACGTCGTCGGCGGTGACCGTGACGGATCCCATGCCGCGAACGTCGACGGTTGCGGCACCCTCGCGCAGCGCGACGGCCAGCGCGGCGGCGTCGGCGGCGGCGATGGCGTCGGCGACCGTCGGCGTCTGCTTGCCGAACCGCTTGCCGAGCGAGCGGAAGTTGGCCTTGGCGGTCACGTCGACGAGGTCGCCCTCGGACGCCGATAGGCTCGACATGTCGAGCACATTGAGCTCGCTTGCCACCTCGGCGACAAGATCGTCGGGCAGGACGGTCCAGCCAGGTGCCGACACGAGTGCGCGGGCGAGTGGTTGGCGAGTGCGCACGCTGGATGCCGCGCGAGCTGCGCGACCGAGTTCGACCGTGCGGCGCACGAGTGCCACCTGCTCGGCGAGGGCATCGTCGATGACGGCAGAGTCGACCGCCGGCCATGCGGCCAGGTGCACGCTAGGTGCAGCACCGGCATCGGCCGGGCGCACCATGTCCTGCCATACCCGCTCGGTCACGAAGGGCGTGAACGGCGCCATGACGAGCGTGACGATCTGCAGTGCCTCGTCGAGTGTTGCGAGGGCCGCGGGATCGCCGTCCCAGAAGCGGCGGCGCGTGCGCCTGACGTACCAGTTGGACATGTCGTCGACGAATGC
>CAIWTL010000296.1 GCA_903915555.1 uncultured Micrococcales bacterium
CGGACGGGTCGACCCGGAACGGCAGCCCGCTTCCCGGGCAGGTGCCGTGCACGATCCGGATCGTCGTGTAGAACTGCGCCGCCTCGGACACCGTCGCGATTCCGACCGCGCCGGGATCGGGCGCAAGCAGGGCGTTTCGGGTGGCGGGATCGGTGACCCACTTCAGGTAGACGTCCTCCGGCGTACCGGACGTCACACTCGACGAGGAGATGGTGTCCTCGACGGGATTGCACGCCGCATACGCGTCCCCCGCGTACCACGTGTCCGGCAGCGAGGACGTGCCGGCGTCCGCCAACTGGTTCGACCGGATGGCCGACTGGACCCGCAGTGGCTCGAACTGCTCGAGCGGTTCCAGTCCGTTGTCCCCGCGGTACCAGTTCACGAGGTTGAGCAGGATGTCGTCGAACTCATCGTCGGGCAGCCGCTGGGTGAAAGGGCCGACCTCCTCGAAGGCGATGCCCTCGTTCCCCTGCCAGCCCCGGTGGGCCTCCATCGCCCGGACCTGGGGAGTGAAGTAGGTGGCGGGGTCGGAGCCGGAGTTGAACGCGGACGCGGGCACCGTGGCGACGAGGATCGCGGCGACACCGCCGACCGCGACCAGCACACCTGCGCGCACGTCCATCTCCCCTTGTGCTCGGCGACCGACGATCGATCACGAGTCGAGTCGGGATCGTGCCGCCACCCCGGGTGTTCCCCGAGGCTCTCCGATTATGTCAGCCGGGAGCGGGTGTATGGGGCCCAGCAGCGATCTTCACCCGAGCGGGCCCCGCCACCCGAGATGCCCCGCGCGCCGCGGCGGCAGCGCGGAACGACAGAGCGCTGCCTCAGGTCAGGGCCTTGTTCCCCACTCCCCCGGGATCCAGGCCCGGGAAACGACGAATCGGTGGTCCACCACCGTCGGTCGGCACCGTCACCCCGAGGGGCGCTCACCATGGGAGCGACCGTTTCCGTCACACGCGACCGGTTGAGCAGTCGCTTCCGCCGCATCCAGTCGCATGCGACTGTTTCGGCACTGTTGGGCACAGCAGGGGGCGAGGGACGGTGAGGGGGGTGACGGTAGGGGCTGAGGGACGGTGAGGGGGGTGACGGTAGGGGCTGAGGGACGGTGAGGACCCGGGGTGACCTGGCGGGGGTGCGGGTCAGTGCTTGCCCTCGCGTTGGCGACCCACCTTGGTGGTGGCGGCGGCAGCGCGCTCGACGTCGGTGGAGTGGTCGGGCACATAGCGCTGCGTGTCGCGGGGTGGGCGCTGGTACCCGGTGGTGGGCGGCCGTTCGGGCAACTCCAGGTCCTCCTTCACCACGGCGGTGTAAGGGATCGTCGACAGCAGGTGGTCGATGCAGTTGATGCGGGCGCGGCGCTTGTCGTCGCTCTCGACGACGTACCAGGGGTTGGGCTCGACATCGGTGTGCACGAACATGTCGTCCTTCGCCCGCGAGTAGTCCTCCCAGCGGGTGATCGATTCGAGATCCATCGGCGACAGCTTCCACCGTCGCATGGGGTCCTCGAGCCGGGAGCGGAAGCGGGCCTCCTGCTCCTCGTCACTGACACTGAACCAGTACTTGCGCAGCAGGATGCCGTCCTCGGCGAGCATGCGTTCGAAGATCGGCGCCTGGTACAGGAAGCGGTTGTACTCCTCCCGCGTGCAGAATCCCATGACCCGTTCGACGCCGGCCCGGTTGTACCAACTGCGGTCGAACAGGACGATCTCGCCGGCGGCCGGCAGTTGCGTCACGTAACGCTGGAAGTACCACTGGGTCTTCTCGCGCTCGGTGGGTGCGGGGAGCGCGGCGATGCGGGCGATGCGGGGATTCAGGTACTGCGCGACCCGCTTGATGGTGCCCCCCTTACCTGCGGCGTCGCGGCCCTCGAACAGGACCACGAGACGGCTACCCGTCGTGCGCACCCATTCCTGCATCTCCACCAACTCGGCCTGTAGGCGGAACAGCTCCTGCTCGTACAACTTCTTGTTCATGCGGGGGGGCTTCGAGGAGCTCTTCGCGGACTTCTTGGTCTTGCCGGGCTTGCCCTTGGTCTTGCTCACGGCTGCAGGCTAACGACCGCGGTGTCCCAGTGGCGCGGCGTTGCCGACACCGGCCACGAGATGCTCACCGGTGTACGCGGGATCGGGGGTCGCCCCCCGCAGCGGTTCCCGGACGCGTTCAGACCCGCTGACGGCCCCGCCGCCTCGTGTGGGGGGATCACTGGTCGTCCGCGCTCCCCGGAGCGGCCGCACCACCAGGCGGGTCCGTCGCTCGCGTGGTCGTGCCGGTGGCCGTCGCGCCAGCCTCTGTGGCGCTGGACCCACTCCGCGCGGCCCGGTGGTGCCCGCCTCTCCGATGACCCAGTTCCTCGGCGAGGCTGCGCAACTCGTCGCGCAGATCGACGACCTGCTGCGCCAGCACCTTGACGTCGTCGGACGTCGCGGCCTTCGGCGGCGGGACGACCGGCTCCTTGGGCAGCGGGAGATGGCCGTCGGTGCGTGGCTGCGGATCACCGGACTCCGGGTCGTCGTTGAGTTCCTTGGCCAGCCGCTCGCGCTGCGCCTCGTCCTTGTTCTCCTGCTGCGGACTCAACTTGAAGAACGACGCCAACGAACCGGAGATGATGCCGAGCAGCGCGAGGCCCGACACCATGAGAGCAACGCCCCAGATCCGGCCCTCGACGGTGACGGGAACGATGTCGCCGTATCCGACGGTCGTGAGCGTCACCACTCCCCACCACACGGAATCCCCGTAGGAGGAGAACATGGGGTTGACCGGACGTTCCGCCAAGAAGGCCAGGTAGGAGAACAACAGGGTGGCCAGCACCGCGGCCAGGAAGGCGCGACCGAGTCGCTCGAAGAGTCGCTTGGCTCCCCGGAACACCACCAGGACCCGGAACAGCCGCGCGAGCCGGAGCAGGCTTACGACCGCTCCGCCGTGGACGCCGGGGATGAGGTACCAGGGTGACGTGAGGATGACGACGGCGAAGTCGAACATCCCGATCCGGGACTTGAGGTAGTTCACCCGCGTCCGGGACTGCACCACGAAGTCCAGCAGGAACACCAACCACGAGCCGACCCCGATCACGACTCCGGCCCAGGTCCCGCGGCCGGCGGTGATCACGAGGGGAAGCACTGCGGCGGCGACGATCAGGGGGCGGCTGAACCGCAGGTAACGGGCGAGGAAAGCCGCGTCCTGGTCCGTGCGTGGGGGCGCGGTGCGATGCCACGCCTCACTCAGCCAACTCACCCGCGCATTGTGTCGTGCGGCCGGGGTGCTCCGGAGCCGTTTGGGTGCTTCCGTGCCGCCTACTGAGGGTTCACCCAGGTCGCGTTGCCGCGGACCGCGTCGCCACTACCGTGGAGGGGTGAAGCCGCTGGACCCCCGCCTGCTCAAGTGGGCGCAGGCCACCCGGGTGTTCCTCATCGCCACCATCCTGGCCGGCGTCGTCACGACGCTCGCGATCATCATCCAGGCGTTCCTGCTCGCCAGCGTCATCACCGAGGTCTTCCAGCAGGACGCGACGCTGGAGCAGATCTGGCCGCAGGTGATGGGCCTGGCGGGAGTGGTGGTGGTGCGCGCGCTGCTGGCGTACGCCGTGGAGTGGGCCGCATTCCACGCGAGCGCCAGGGCCAAGAGCGAGTTGCGCATGGCGGTGTTGGAGCACGCCGTCGCACTCGGGCCCGAGTTCCTGGACTCCCGGCGCAGCGGCGAACTGGCGCAGCTGACGGGCCGGGGGATCGACGGGCTGGACTCGTATTTCGCCCGCTACCTGCCGCAACTCGTCCTGGCCGTGATGGTCCCGGTCGCGATCATCGTCGTGGTGATCACCGAGGACCTGCTCGCGGCGGTGATCATCGCCCTGACGATCCCCCTGATCCCGATCTTCATGATCCTCGTCGGCCTCTACACCCGCCGCCAGGTCGACCGGCAATGGCGCACCCTCGGCACGCTGTCCGGCCACTTCCTCGACGTCGTCGCAGGCCTGCCGACCCTCAAGGTCTTCGGTCGGGCCCGCGCGCAGGCCGAGACGCTGCGGGAGATCGGCAACCGCTACCGCCGCACCACCATGGGCGTGTTGCGCGTGTCGTTCCTCAGCGCCCTGGTGCTGGAACTCCTGGCGTCGCTGAGCGTGGCCATCGTCGCGGTCGCCATCGGGCTGCGGCTGGTCAACGGCACCCTCGACCTCTACACGGGTCTCGTCGTGCTGATCCTGGCACCGGAGGCGTACCTGCCACTTCGCATGGTCGGTGCCCAGTTCCATGCCGCCGTGGACGGCATCGCTGCCTCGGAACAACTGCTGGACATCCTCGACATCCCCCTGCCGGACAATGACGCCGGATCGACGATCCCGCCGACGGCGCCGCCGTTCACCGTCGACGTCGCCGACCTCGCGGTGACCTACCCCGACAGACCGGTCCCCGCCCTCGACGGCGTGAGCCTCACCGCGGCCGCGGGTCGCGTGACCGCCCTGGCGGGACACTCGGGAGCCGGCAAGTCCACCGTGCTGCGGGCGATGCTCGGCTTCCTCACTCCTTCCCAGGGCTCGATCACCCTGCGCGGGGTGAGTGGAGCCGCAGGGACACCGGACACGGTGCAGCGGACGTCATGGCTGGAGCAGTTCGCGTGGCTGCCGCAGGACCCGGTCATGGTCGCCGGCGACGTCAGCGACAACATCCTGCTCGGCCGGCCCGATGCGCCACGCGACGATGTGGCGCGCGCCGCCCGGGAGGCAGGCCTCGATCCCGCCGTCCTCGACCAGCAGGTCGCCGAGGGCGGTGCAGGCGTCTCGGCCGGACAACGGCGCCGCATCGGACTCGCCCGGGTGCTGCTGCGCGACTCCCCGGTGATCCTGCTCGACGAACCCAGCGCCGCCCTCGACGAGGGCACCGAGTCGATCGTCGTCGACGCGGTCCGCCGGTTGCGGGACCGCGGTCGCACCGTCGTGGTCGTGGCCCATCGTGCCGCCCTGTTGGATGTCGCCGACGACGTCGTGAACCTGCGCGCGCCCGACCCGGACCTCGTCACCGAAGAGCCGGTCACGGTCGCTCTCCCCGGACTGGGTCGGTGACGCCATGACCACCACCACTCTGCAGGAGCGCACCGAGCAGCCCGGCGAGCCCGAGCCGCTGCCGTCGCTGCTGCCCGGTGCCCCCGGAAGCCCCGTGTGGCGGGTGTTCCGGGCGGCCCGACCGACGGCATGGCGGCTCGCATTGGCGGCGCTGCTGGGGGCACTGGCGATCGGTTCGTCGGTGGGCCTCATCGCCGCGAGCGCGTTCCTCATCTCCAAGGCGTCGCTGCAACCACCGATCCTGCACCTGCAGGTCGCGATCGTGGCCGTCCGGGCCTTCGGCATCGGTCGCGGGGTGTTCCGCTACGCGGAACGCGTCGTCGGGCACGACGCCGCTTTCCGGTCCCTCACCGACCTGCGCATCGCCGTATACGACAGGCTCGCGGTCGTCGCGCCGTCCGGACTGTCGGCCTACCGCAGCGGCGATCTGCTGAATCGCCTCGTCGCCGACGTCGACTCCATGCTCGACCTCTACCTGCGGGTGGCCCTCCCCTACGCCGCGGCACTGCTCGTGGGGGCGGGGTCGGTGGTCCTGCTCGCGTCCTTCGTGCCCGCCGCCGGTCTCGCTCTCGCGATCGCCCTGCTGGTCGGCGGTCTGGTCGTGCCGCTGATCACGTTGCGCATGACCGAACGCACCCAGAAGGAGGTGGCCCCGGCGATGGGCCGCCTCACCGCCGAGACGGTGACGCTCGTGGACGGGGCGGCCGAGCTCATCGCCCTGGGTCAGGCCCCGGCAGCCCTCGACCGGATCCGCACCACCGACGCCGACCTGACCGGCATCTCCGGCCGGGCGGCCGTGTCCGGCGGTATCGGGGCGGCCCTCGGCGTGCTCGCGCAGGGCGCGGCGGTGATCGCCGCCGTCATCTTCGGTTCCCAGGCCGTGGCCTCGGGGCAACTCGACGGAATGCTGCTGGCGCTGGTCGTACTCGTCCCCCTGGCGGCCTACGAGGCGGTCCAGGCGCTGCCGGCGGCGGTCATCGTCCTGGCCCGCGTCCGTGAGTCGGCCCGCCGGATCTGTGAGGTCATCGACGCCCCGGACCTGACCCCCGATCCCGACCCCGCCGCGCCGTTGCCCTCGCCGGTGCCCGCGGGTGACTTCGTGGTCGATGACTTCACCGCCGGTTGGGAGCCCGGTCAGTGGGTCGCGCAGCCCGTGGGCTTCCGCTGCGCTCCCGGCCAGTCCGTGGCCCTCGTGGCGCCGAGCGGGGTGGGCAAGACCACCCTGGCGCTGGGCATGGCGGACATGGTTCCCGTGTCAGGGGCAGAGGCCTACGGCACCGTCGACCTGCGTGCCGTGACGGGCGACGACGTGCGTCGCGTGGTCGAGGTGATCCAACAGGACGCCCACCTGTTCGACACCACGATCGCGGAGAACATCCGGCTGGCCCGGCGATCGACCACCGACGACCAGATCGAGGCGATCCTCACCGACCTGGGCCTCGGCGACTGGATCGCGGGGCTGCCGGAGGGCATCGGGACACGGGTCGGGCGGTTCGGCAGATCCGTGTCGGGCGGCCAGCGCCAGCGGATCGCGATCGCCCGGGGCCTCGTGGCCCGGGCGCCGGTCGTCATCGCCGACGAACCGACCGAGCATCTCGACCCCGACAACGCCGCTCTCGTCATGTCCGCCCTGCGGCGCCACTGCGCCGACCGCGTCCTGGTGCTCATCACCCACCACCGCGCGGAAGCCGAGCGATGCGACCACGTCGTGGAGGTGCGCTCCGCGTGATCAGTGCCCCCGAGGTTTCGGGGACACCCCCTGCGCGCCCGATCCGCCGAGGTGCAGGATGGACACAACGAACCTCGAAAGGGAGGCCCCATGAAACGCACCACCGCCCTACTCTCCGCCGTGGCTCTCGCCACCGTCGGTCTCATGGCGGGCCCAGCGCTCGCGGACAGCCCGCAGCTGGTGAAGCCGAACGACAACCAGAAGGCCGGCATCGCCAAGGCCTGGTCGGCGTACAACGGCGGCGGAAGCGTCCCCCAGAGCTGCCTGTACATGCGGCTGAGCAAGTCGAACAAGCACGTGGCTGCCCTCAAGAGCAATATCGAGAAGAAGCCCAACAAGTGCGCGTCCTACGCCTTCGACGGCTCCGCGATCCTGTACGGCCAGAAGAAGCACTGGTGGGTGCTGGCGGAAGGTTCCTCGGTCAAGCAGTCCGAGTGCAAGGCCGTCGCGGGACTCATGGGTCCGGCGCCGTGGGGTGACATTGTCGAATACGCCGCCATGATGGGCTGCGAGAACATCGACTGACGGGATCGGGCCGGGGACCGGCCGACAGTCGGTCCCCGGTTCCGTTCGGCCCGCATCAGCTCAGCGGGGGACTGGGAAACTCGGTCGACCGTGCCGACTGCTGGAGCGGGTGACGGGAATCGAACCCGCACTGTCAGCTTGGGAAGCTGATGTTCTGCCATTGAACTACACCCGCGCGAGGATC
>CAIWTL010000297.1 GCA_903915555.1 uncultured Micrococcales bacterium
ACACACGGACGATCGACGAGCCCGCCCGTCGGAAACTGCTGTAGCGATCGGCGAGCGCATCGACGGGCAGGTTGGGGATCCGCGCCCCCGCACGGGCCTTGAACAGGATCGCCCACCCGGAACGCGGCAACCGGTGGACGACGCCGCGGGCGCGGGCGGTCACCGGCACCCCCATGGCCGTCATGTCGACGTCGGCGGTGTAGGCGCACCGCTTCAGTTGCCGACCCAGTCGCTCATAGGCGGCGCGGGCGCGGGCGGCATTGCGGTACTCGTAGATGTCGCTGCGGATCGACTCGATGGACACACTCAGCAGGTCGCCGTTGACCGGCGTCACGGAAGCCACGAAGCGGCGGGGATCTGCTCCGAACAGGAGGCTGCCGTTCCGGGTGATGCACAGCTCCGGCCCTTGGACGAGAGGGCCACGGCGCACGAGCGTGTTGGTGCCCAGCAGGGTGGGCCTGGCGAACCGTGGAAGGTCGCGGGTTGTGATCCCGGCATCGATGAGGCGGTCGGTGTCGCGGGCGGCCGACGCAGGGCCGGCGGCGAGAGCGCCCGCTCCGATCGTGGCGGAGGTGGCGAGCACGACGACGGCGGTGCGGAGGCGATGAGACGACATGTGCCTATCTTGCACAACAACCGCCGGATTTCCTGCTTCGGGGGCACATCGGCCCGATCGTGGGTCGGCGGGGACGGACGTCGGGGTCGGACTATCCTGGCCGGGTGTCCAGCATCGACAGCCTCGGCGACGAGGAGTACATCTCGCTGACGACCTTCAAGCGCAACGGCACGGGGGTCGCCACACCCGTGTGGGTGATGCGGGACGGTGATCACCTCTACGTCATCACCGAGGCCGAGTCCGGCAAGGCCAAGCGGCTGCGGAACTTCTCACGCGTGATGATCGCGCCGTGCGACATGCGGGGACGCGTCGAGGGACCCAGCGTCGATGCGACCGCCGAATTGCTGGACGACGCGGGGACCGAGCACGTCCGGGAACTACTGCTGGCCAAGTACGGATGGAAGGCCCGCGCCTTCGGGGGCCTCGAGGCCGCCCGTTCCCTGGTGGGCCGGATCCGGCGCCGACCGTCTGACAGCACGCGCGTGGGAATCCGCATCACCCTGTCGAACTGACGCTGTCGCCGTCGGTCTCCTCCGCTTCCTCCTGCTCCCGCGACACGTAGCCGGCCGCCTCGGTGCGCGCCGCATCGCGGGGCAGCAGGAAGGCTGCGAGCAGCCCCAGCCCGATGAGGAAGGCGGCCACGTACCCCACATTCCTGGTCGCTGTCGCGAAGGCCTGCGAGGCGCCCTCGAACAGCACGTCGCCCCCCGGTTGGGCGGGAAGCGCCGCGACAGCGGTGCCCGCGGAGTTCTGGACTGCGCTGCCCACCTGCTCGGCGACCGACGTCGGCACGCCGCGGTCGGTCAGCTCGGTGGTGACGGCACCCAGACCGGCGACGAGGGTCGCGCCGAGCAGCGCGGTGCCGATCGCCGCACCGACCTGTCGGGATGTGGACTGCACCGCGGACGCCTGCCCCGACTCCGCGACCGGGACGTCGGCAAGGATGACCCCGGTCAGCTGGGCCGTGGCGAAGCCCACGCCGAGGCCGTAGACGAACAGGCCCGGCACCATCGCCCACCCCGAGACGGTGGTGGAGATCACGGCGCTGATCATCAGCACACCGATCACCTCCAGAGCCATACCCGTGCGCAGCACACGGACGGGCCCGATGCGTTGGGCCAGTGCTGCCCCCGCGCCACTGGCCACGAAGGACCCCACCGCGAGCGCGAGGAGGATCACACCCGTCTGCAGGGCGTCGTAACCGACGACCGACTGCAGGAA
>CAIWTL010000298.1 GCA_903915555.1 uncultured Micrococcales bacterium
CCCCCCCCCCCCCCCCCCCCCCTTTTTAATGATACGGCGACCACCGAGATCTACACATAGAGGCACACTCTTTCCCTACACGACGCTCTTCCGATCTAGTCCGTCGATGCCCACGATGAGCACGGCCTCCCGGATACCGTCCGCCGGTGCCGCGTCCAGGCACTCGGTGAGATGTTCGACCGCCGCCGCCGCGTTGGGCCGGGAGGTCAGGGGGTCCTGCAGGGCCATCCGGGAGACCTCCTCGCGGGCCTCGACCTCCCGCTGGATGTCCCGGATCGCGAGGATCTCCCACACCCCGTCGCTGGCCACGGCCGGGCGCGCCGTGAGCGCCACCATGCGGTAGGAACCGTCGGCGCAGCGCAGTGGCCCCTCCGCCCCGACCGTCTCCCCCCGGTGAACGGCTTCGCGCCCGCGGAGGCCGACCTCGCGGTAGTCGTCGGGCAGGAAGCTCAGGGCGTCCCGACCCACGACGGACGCCGGGGGCCACCCCAGCAGGGTCTGAGTCGACTCGGATGCCCAGACGACGATCCCGTCAGGGGACACCCGCCAGACCGCATCCGTCACATGCTCGGCGAGCAGGCGGTAGTGCTCCTCGCTGGTGGCCAGCGCACGCATCATGTCCACCCGTTCCGTGACGTCCTCACTGACCCCGGACATCCGGACCACGTCACCCGTTCTCTCGACCACCTGCCCGAGGGAACGGATCCAGATCCAGCGTCCGTCGCGATGCCGGACCCTGACCTCGGAGTCGAGACGGTCGGCTTCCCCCGACACCAGGTCGGCGACCTGCGCGACGAGCGGATCGAGATCGTCGGGGTGGATCAGGCCCTGCCAGCCCTCGGTCGCCTGTTGCGCGAGTTCGGAGTTGTCCCCGTATCCCAGCAGTTGCGCCCAGGCGTCATCGCAGACGAAGGACCCACCCGCGGAGTCCCACTCGAACGACCCCAACCGGGACGCCCGCATGGCCTGTTCCAGCCTGATCCGCTCCCGCTGCAGTTCGTCCGACATCTCGATCAGATGCCGGCGCGACTGCACCGCCTCGTCGATGTCGTGCAGGCCGATCTTGGCACCTCGGGCCACCCC
The DNA here is from genome assembly GCA_903915555.1 of uncultured Micrococcales bacterium. GTDB lineage: Bacteria > Actinomycetota > Actinomycetes > S36-B12 > CAIWTL01. The sequence goes on from CAIWTL010000298.1 coordinate 1,084, forward strand.
GTCGGTGACTATCGGATGCGCTTGGAGCGCCACCCACCGGTAACTGTCGTCCGGGCATAACCAACGACAGTCGAAACGTGAGATCGACCCGGATCGCGCCGCCACGAGCAACTGGTCGGCGGCATCGGACCTCTCGTCGGGGTGGATGTAGTCGAGGACGGATCGCCCCAGCGGGTCACGGATCCCGGGCTGGCCCGAGTCTGCGAAATCGCGGATCACCCACTCCTCGTCCACGTGGACGACGACTCCCGGGACTGCTTCGCTCAACATGCGGTACGACGCCAGGAGCCGGTTAGCGGCGTGGTGTGCCCGCCCGGAGCCACTGGCGTCACGGAATCGTGTGACGACGCCGCCCGCCAAAGGCTGGGAGTCCACCGCGATCCACCGGGTCAGCCCACCCTGGGCGGAAGGGGCCGACGGGGGGAGGAGGATCCCCATGAGGACGTCGTGGACCGCCTCGCCGGTGGCGAGGGCAACCATCGCCGGATGGCGGTCCCCCGGCAGCGGCAGACCGTCCTCCGACACGGCCGCCCAGCGCGGGTCCATGCTGGTGCGGCCCATCATCTGGTCGGAGGTCAGTCCCAGTAGTTCCCCAGCGCGCGGGTTGGCTGCGACGATCTGGCCGGTCGGGATCTGGACCACGACACCGATCGCGGGCTCCGGGGGTGCGACCTGCCCGACCGCGCGGACGAGTTCCTCACTCGCGGGCACGACGTCGGACCACTCGAGGGGTGTCGCGTGGGGAGCGCCGGTGACCGTCACGCTTACAGGGTAGACACGCCGGGTCAGCGTTGGGCCACGTGGGAACGATGGCGCCCGTAGCGGAAGTAGATGACGAGCCCCACCAGCAGCCACATCCCGAACGCGAGCCAGGTGGGCCACGGCAGACTGGCCGCGAGGACGACGTTGAGGGCGAGGGCGGTGAGCGGGATGACTGGCCCGAGCGGGATCCGGAACGGACGCTCCAGTTCTGGCCGGGTGCGTCGCAACACCAAGACCGACACTGCCACCACCCCGAAGGCGACCAGGGTGCCGAGACTGATGGCGGCTGCGAGTTCCTCCAGTGGGACGACCGCTGCGAG
>CAIWTL010000299.1 GCA_903915555.1 uncultured Micrococcales bacterium
CCACGAAGGCGATGCTGGCGGCATAACCCAGGAGGGCGGCGGCCTCCACGCCGGCCACGATGCTGCTGACGGTGCGGGCGGGCATGCCGACAGGGTATGTCGGCATGCCCGCGACCGCCCCACCGGCGAGTGACCGGTTCATCGGATCCGGGGCACTACGCTCACCGGTGTGCGAGGCCTTCTAGTCGTCAATCCTCACGCCACCACGACGAACGAGCGGGTGCGCGACGTGATCGTGTCGGCCCTGCGATCCGAGGTCGACTGCCGTGTCGTGACCACCTCCCACCCCGGACATGCTCGGGAACTGGCGGAGCAGGCCCGCCGGGACCGGCTCGACGTCGTCATCACCCTCGGGGGGGACGGGACGATCAACGAGGTGGTCAACGGGCTCCTGACGTTCGGTCCGGGTCCGGACGTCCCCGGTCTGGCCACGGTCCCCGGGGGGTCGGCGAACGTCCTCGCCCGGGCCGTCGGGTTGCCGCGGGACCCGGTCGAGGCGACCGGGGTGCTGCTCGGTGGTCTGCACGACAGCCGGTTCCGGACCATCGGTCTGGGACGTGCCAACGGACGTTGGTTCACGATGAACGCCGGTATGGGTCTGGACGCGGAGATCATCGCCGCCATGGAGTCCCAGCGCGCAGCGGGACGGAAGGCCTCCCCGGCCCGCTACCTGGCGACGACCCTGCGTCAGTACTTCCGGGACACCGACCGCAAGCACCCGCCCATCACGGTCTCCCGGCCCGGTGAACCGGACGTCGACCACGTCTTCGTGTGCATCGTGCAGAACGCCGCACCCTGGACGTTCCTCGGCGAGTTGCCCGTGAACCCGCATCCGGGCGCCGGGTTCGACGACGGACTGGCCGTCTTCGCCATCCGGGACCTCCGGGTCGTGCCGTCGCTGTGGGTGGCGCGGAGCCTCATCTGGGGCACCGACGACGTCGAGCGCAGAGGCCTCTTCGCCACCCGTGACCTACCGGAGTTGACCCTTCTGGCAGACCGGCCGACCGCCGTGCAGATCGATGGCGAGGGGGTGGACCCGGTGACGGAGCTGAGGTTCGAGTCGGTGCCGGCGGCCCTGCGGATCATCGTGTGAGTGGACCGCCTCCGATCCGGCGCTCAGTACTCGTCGAGCATCTCCGCCCGCAACTGGGCGAGCGTCTTGGCGAGGATGCGGCTGACGTGCATCTGGGAGATCCCGACGTCCTCCGCGATCTGTGACTGCGTCAGCTCCTCGTTCCCGAAGCGCAGTTCGATGATCCGACGTTCGCGGTCGTCCAGTTTCTCGAGCAGTGGCTTGAGCGTCTCCCAGTTGTCGACATGCTCCAGCGCGCTGTCCTCGGACCCGAGGGTGTCACCGAGGGACAGTGACTCATCCCCATCGCTGCTGGTGCCGGCGTCGAGCGACGTGGTCGCGTACGCCTGGGCCGCCTCGAGGCCCTCGAGCACTTCGTCCTCCGTTGCGCCGATGTGGGCCGCGAGGTCGGCCACGGTGGGGGAGCGGCCCGTCTGCTGCGAGAGTTCCTGGGTCGAACGGGTGATCGCGAGACGCATCTCCTGCAGCCGACGCGGGACGCGCACCGACCAGCCGCGGTCGCGGAAGTGGCGCTTGATCTCCCCGACGATCGTGGGGGTCGCGTAGGTCGAGAACTCGACGCCCCGCTCGGCGACGAAGCGGTCGACAGCCTTGATGAGGCCGACCGTCCCCACCTGGACAAGGTCCTCGTGGGCTTCGCCACGTTCCCGGAAGCGTCGGGCCAGGTGATCGACCAGTGGCAGGTTCATGGTCACGAGCTCGTCGCGCAGCGCCTTGCGCTGGGGGTCGTCCTCCGGCAATCGGGCCAGTTCTGCCACGATCACGTGTTCGCGCTCACGGTCGCGCTCGGACCACCTGCGCCGCCTTCCACCGGTGACGGTCACGGGACAGGCACCTCGTCCCGGTCGGCACGCAACGTGAGGCGGACGTGTCCGCTGTCGAGTTCGGCGGACACCTCGGAGGCCAGGGCGGACAGCACCGTCCAGGCGAAGGTCGTCGTGCGCGGCGTCCGTCCCGAGGACGAGACGGACTCGATGGTGATCGCCAGGCCGCTGCCGGACGGCTGCCACTGGATGACGAGTTCGGTGTCCGGAACGGCGTCGAGGAGCAGGAGGGAGGCGGCCTCGTCTACGGCCAGGCCGACGTCCTCGAGTCGGTCGATCGGGAAGTCGAGTCGTGCGCATATGCCCGCAGTCGCGGCACGTGCCAGCGACAGGTAGGCGCCCGAGGCCGGGATGGCCAACCGCACCCGATCTGTGGACATGGCTCGGCTCCCGAGAGGTCGACGACGTGGACACCCCAGTTTGGCGCATACGGGCCCGTTTCGCTGCGGAGCGGTCACGTTCCCCCTCGCCGAGTTCCCCTTCGCGCGTGCCTTCGAGGAGGAACTGGATCACGGCGACG
>CAIWTL010000300.1 GCA_903915555.1 uncultured Micrococcales bacterium
AGGCCTTGAAGGAGCGGTGGGTGAAGAGGCGGTGGTAGCCGACGGTGATGCCGAACGCCGTCACGGCGTAGAGGACGACCATGAGTGCGATATCGACCCACGAGATCCAGCCCGACAGGATGACGGGGACGACGGCGAGGAGCGCCAGCATCGGGGTGAGGAGGAAGACCGCAACGATCCACGGCTGGCCCTCGGGCTCGGCCGCCGTTCGGTCGACCGCCGTGGTCCGGTGGGTCTCGACACTCATGGGGTCCCCTTCCTACGTCACCGTAGGTTCCGCAGATGGGGACCGTAACCTACGGTGGCGTAACCATGCAAGGTCGGCGCGGCATGTCAGGATGGGGCACTGCCGATCCGCCGTGGGGTAATGGCAGCCCGACAGCCTTTGAAGCTGGAGGTCCAGGATCGAGACCTGGCGGCGGAGCCATTGCCGCGCGGGGTATCCTCGGACGCATCGCCTGGCGCTAAGGAGACGGTTGATGCCCTCCCCGGCCGCGGTCATCGTCCTCGCAGCGGGCGAGGGGACGCGGATGAAGTCCGACACCCCCAAAGTCATGCACCGTATCTGCGGCCGTTCCCTGGTCGGGCACGTCGTCGCGGTGGCCCAGTCGCTCGACTCGGGCAAGGTCGTCGTCGTGCTCGGACATCAGCGCGACCGTGTCGCGGAGCACCTCGCCGAGTCCTTCCCCGACGTCGTCACGACCGTGCAGGAGGAGCAGAACGGCACGGGTCACGCGGTGCGCGTCACCATCGAACAACTCGAGGATCGCGGGGAACCTCTGCCGTCCGGTCCGATCGTCGTGGTCTCCGGGGACTCACCGCTGCTGTCGACGGCCACGCTGCAGATGCTGCTGGCGGAACACCATGCGGCCGGCGCCGCCGTCACTGTCCTGAGCGCCATGCTGGACGACCCGACCGGCTACGGTCGCATCGTGCGCGACGAGGCGGGCCTCGTGACGGGGATCGTCGAGCAGAAGGACGCCGGCCACGCCGAGCGGGCCATCCGGGAGGTCAACTCCGGGATGTACGTGTTCGACAGCGGCTTCCTGTCCGACGGTGTCCGGCTGCTGACCACGGACAATGCGCAGGGCGAGGAGTACCTCACCGATCTCGTCGGTCTGGCCCGGGACTCCGGACGTGTCGTCGCCGCACTCGCCTCACCCGATCCCGACGACACCCTCGGGGTCAATGACCGTGCGCAACTGGCGGCCGCCGAGTCGATCATGCGCCAACGCATCAACCTCCGGTGGATGGCTGCCGGTGTCACGATGCGGGACCCCGCCACCGCCTACATCGACGTCTCGGTGGACCTCGAGCCCGACTGCGTACTGGAGCCCGGTGTGATCCTGCGGGGCGCCACCTCAGTGGCGGCCGGCGCTGTGATCGGACCCGACTCGACGCTCATCGACACCGTCGTGGCCGCGGGCGCACGGGTCAACCGCTCGCACACCGAACTCGCCGACATCGGGCCGGGAGCCAGCGTGGGGCCGTTCACCTTTCTGCGACCCGCGGCGGAACTGGCCGAGGGGGCGAAGGCGGGGGCCTTCGTCGAGATCAAGAATGCCGTGGTCGGGGAGGGTGCGAAGGTTCCCCATCTCACCTATGTCGGTGACGCCGACATCGGGGAGGGGGCCAATATCGGCGCGTCCTCGGTCTTCGTCAACTACGACGGAGTCGGCAAGTCACGCACCACGGTGGGCCGCGAGGCACGCGTGGGCAGCGACACCATGCTCGTGGCGCCCGTGGTCGTGGGCGACGGCGCCTACACGGCCGCCGGATCGGTGATCGTGGAGGACGTCCCGGCCGGTGCCCTCGGCATCGGCCGCAGTCGGCAGCGCAACATCGAGGGCTGGGTGGCGGCCAACCGCCCGGGAACCTCCTCAGCCCGAGCGGCGGCCGGGTCCGACGCCGGAGCTCCCCCCGCGAACAGCGAGTCCGATGCGAACCCCTCGGACGACACAGTCACCTCCGGAGAGATCGGGAAGGACCGGGAATGAGTACCAAGAACGGTGGCGGGATGACGGCATCGCCCACCAAACGACTCCTCCTCACGGCCGGTCGTTCGCATCCAGAACTCGCCGCGGAGGTCGCCGACGAGTTGGGACTCGAACTGAGTCCGGTCTCGGCCTACGACTTCGCCAATGGTGAGATCTTCGTCCGGTTCGAGGAGTCGGTCCGCGGCTGTGACGTCTTCATCCTCCAGAGCCACACGGCACCCATCAACGAGTGGATCATGGAGCAGCTGATCATGGTGGATGCCGCGAAGCGGGCGTCGGCCAAGCGCATCACCGTCGTGTCCCCGTTCTACGGCTACGCCCGGCAGGACAAGAAGCACCGCGGGCGCGAGCCGATCACCGCCCGCCTGATGATGGATCTGTTCGCCGAGGCCGGTGCCGATCGGGTCATGACCGTCGATCTGCACACCTCGCAGATCCAGGGGTTCTTCGACGGGCCGGTGGACCACCTCTTCGCTCTGCCGCTTCTGGCGGAGCACATCAAACAGAACTACGAACTGGACGCCATCACCGTCGTGTCACCGGATGCCGGCCGCGTCCGCGTGGCGGAGCGGTGGACCGACGTCCTCGGCGGCAGCCCGCTGGCGATCATCCACAAGCGGCGCGACCCCGACGTGCCCAACGAGGTGAAGGTCTTCGAGGTCGTGGGTGATGTCCGGGACCGCCTGTGCATCGTCGTCGACGACATGATCGACACCGGTGGCACGATCGCCAAGGCCGCCGAGACGCTGTTCGAGAATGGCGCCCGGGACGTCGTCGTCGCGGCCACCCACGGGATCCTGAGCGACCCCGCGGCGAAACGGTTGGCCGCCTCGGGCATCAACGAGGTGATCGTCACGAACACACTGCCGATCCCCGAGGAGCGCCGCTTCGACCAACTCACGGTGCTGTCGATCGCGCCGCTGCTGGCCAAAGCCATCACGGAGGTCTTCACCGATGGGTCGGTGACGAGCATGTTCGAGATGCCCAAGGCGGACATCTGACCGCCCGACCCGAGGCAGGCGGTCGAAGGGCGCCCGACGCGTCAGTGGTGGAACGTCGGTGAACTCGCCAGTTCGTCCGGCAGCGGCTCGGGTAGTTTCTCGAACTGATCGATGACGCGACGCAGGTCACGCAGCATCAGGTTCGCGAAACTCTGCCCCATGCCGTTGCGCACCACGACCCGGAGCCCGCTCATCTGCTCCATGTCGGCAGGCAGCGAGTAGGCCGGCAGTTGCCAACCGAACTCGCGCATCTTGTCCGAGACGTCGTAGACCGAGTAGTTCTTCACCGAGTCCTTGAGTGTGAAGAAGAAGACGGGAAGTTGGCTGCCGTCGGATTGGAGTTCGAACGGCCCCATCTCGGCGATGGCACCCGACAGGAACAGAGCCACGTTGCGACACTGCTGTTGGATCGCCTTGTAGCCCATGAAACCGAAACGCAGGAAGTTGTAGTACTGCCCGATGATCTGGCTGCCCGGCCGCGAGAAGTTCAGCGAGAAGGTCGGCATGTTGCCGCCCAGGTAGTTCACGTTGAAGACGAGGTCCTCGGGCAGGTCGCCCGGCTCGCGCCACATGACCCAGCCCACCCCGGGGTAGACGAGGCCGTACTTGTGGCCCGATGAGTTGATCGACTTCACCCGGTCGAGCCGGAAGTCCCATTCGAGATCGGGATCGATGAACGGCGCGATGAAGCCACCGGACGCCGCGTCCACATGGACGGGGATGTCCCAGCCCTTCTCCTGCGCCAGGGCGTCCAGCGCCTTGCAGATCTCGGCGACGGGCTCATAGGACCCGTCGAAGGTGGAACCGAGGATCGCGACGACGCCGATGGTGTTCTCGTCGCAGTACTTCACGGCCTCATCGGCCGTGAGATGCAGCCGCCCGGGGGCCAGCGGTACATAGCGGGGTTCCACCTCCCAGTAGCGCGCGAATTTCTCCCACACCACCTGCACGTTGGCGCCCATGACGAGGTTGGGGGCGTCGGTCGGCTTCCCCGCCGCCTTCTGCTTCGCCTTCCACCGCCACTTCAGCGCCATCCCGCCGAGCATGACGGCCTCGGAGGATCCGACGGTGGACGTTCCCGTGGCCTCACCGGGTGCGTTCCACAGGTTCGAGACTATCCGGATGCACCGCTGTTCGATGTCCGCGGTCATCGGGTACTCGTCCTTGTCGATCATGTTCTTGTCGAACGTCTCGGTGAACAGGCGATCGGCGTGTTCATCCATCCATGTGGTGACGAACGTGGCGAGGTTCTGTCGGGCGTTGCCGTCGAGCATGAGCATGTCGTGGATGATCTGGTAGGCGACCTCCGGTTCCTGCGGGATGAGCCGCAGTTTCTCCTCCGGGGCGCTCGAGGCCTCTCCGGGGCGGGCGAACAGGGGGGTCGCGCCGATCTCGGCCAGGGACTCCGCGTTCAGGTCCATGCCGGTGCCGGCCTTGAACTCCTCGCGGATCCTGCGCCTGTCGTCGTCGCTCAGTGGTGACTGGATGCCGTCGTTGCCGTCAGTGGCCATGGTTGCCTTTCGTCGAACCCGCTGTGAGCCTATTGCGCCGCGGGCGTCGGCGCGCGTCTTCTTCGAGGCGCCCGATTTCGGCGGGAGTGGTCGGGTCGGTTACTCTGACGGGACCTCGGCGAGGGCCCGGACACCCATCCGGAGCCGTGATCGACGTGGTGTGGTCCGCGACCGCCGAGGTATGCGCACCACACCCGTGACGAGGAGTTCCCATGTCCCAGGACGTCCGTATCGACGCCACCGCCCGCGACCGCTTCGGCAAGGGCGCCTCGCGCCAGTACCGGCGGGACGGCCGGGTGCCGGCGGTGATGTACGGCTCCGGTAGTGAGGTGCGCCATGTGGTGCTCCCGGCCCACGAGTTGGCACTCGCCCTGCGCATCCCCCGGGTCGTGCTCGAGGTCCAGCTCGACGGGGAGCAGTTGCTCGTCGCGCCCCGCGATGTCCAGAAGGACCCCGTCCGTGACAACCTGCATCACGTCGACCTCATCATGCTGAGCGACGCCGATGTCGCCGCCCGCCACGCCTACGCCGACGCCCTGTCGAAGGCCGAGCGCCTCGCGGAGGAAGCGGGTCAGGACCCCCTGCAGGTGGCGGCCATCATCGAGGAGGCCTCCGCCAACGACGAGAACCTCGACGAGGTCGCCGACCGCATCGTCGAGATCCTCGAGGAGCAGGCGCGGGCGCGTGCCGAGGCCGCTGCCGCCGCTGCTGCCGCCGAGGAGGCCGCCGAGAGCGCCGCGGCCGAGGCTGCCGACGACGGTGAGGGTGGCGAGGCCGCGGCCGAGGAGTCATCGGACGAGTGAGCGGTGGACCGTGGCTGGCGGTCGGGCTGGGGAATCCGGGCGACCGCTACGCCGGCACCCGGCACAACGTGGGCCAGATGGCCGTCGAACTCCTGGCGGGCGCCGCGGGGGAGAAGTTCACGTCGGAGCGCAAGGTGCGATGCGACGTCGCCTCGATCCGCGTCGGCGGGCACCGACTGCTGCTCGCCGAACCCCACTCCTACATGAATGAGTCGGGCGGTCCGGTCTCGGCGGTGTCCAGGTACTACGACGTGCCGGCCGACCACCTGATCGTCCTGCAGGACGAGATCGATCTGCCCTTCGGGGCGCTGCGCGTGAAGTTCGGCGGGGGTGACAACGGCCACAACGGACTCAAGTCGATCCGCAGGTCCCTGGGGACGGGCGACTGGTACCGCGTCCGGATCGGGGTCGGACGAGGTCGGGGGGAGACCGCCGACCACGTGCTGTCGCGGTTCGCGCGTCACGAGTCGGCGGGGCTGGACGACCTCCTGCAGCGGGCCGCCGACTGCACCGAGTGCATCGTGACCGACGGACTGGCCACCGCGCAGAACCGTTACAACTCCTGATGACCGTGGTGGCCGACCCGGGGGGAGTCCCGAGTAGGCTGCCCCGATGACGTCAGAACTCGCCATGGCCAAGTCGGTGGCCGCCGAAGCCGGACAACTTCTCGTGAGCATCCGTCAGGCGGCCGGCGACATCCCGTCGGACGACAAGGCGGCGCTGAAGGCGCTGCGGGACCGGGCGGACGCCGAGTCCAACGAACTCATCACCGCGCGCCTGACACTCGCCGACGGCGACGCCCTGCTCAGCGAGGAAGGCGTCGACGACGAGAACCGACTGGCCGCACAACGGGTCTGGATCGTCGACCCGCTCGACGGGACGTGGGAGTACGGGCAGGGCCGCACCGACTTCGGTGTCCACATCGCACTGTGGGACATGGCGCGGAAGCGCATGCTGTTGGGTGTCGTCGACCTGCCGGCCCAGGGTGTGGTCCGCACGTCCGGTGACCTCGACCCGGAACTGCCGATGCTGCCCGCCGATCGACCGCTGCGGATCGTCGCGTCCCGAACCCGGCCCCCCGCCGACCTGGCCGCCATCTGCGAGCGGCTGGCGCAGCGTGTCGGCCAGGACGTGGAGGTCGTCAACGTCGGCTCGGTGGGGGCAAAGGTCAACGAGATCCTCAGCGGCCGCGCCGAGGCCTACCTGCACGACACGGGCTTCTACGAGTGGGACCTGGCCGCACCACTGGCCGTCGCCAAGCACTACGGCCTGGTGTGCGACCACTGGGACGGCGACGAGGTCGACTTCAACCTGATGCCGCCGTTCGTGAAGAACGTCTTCGTCTCCCATCCGGGAATCGCCGACGACCTGCGGGCCAGCCTGGCGGGCTGATCCGGTCGAACCGGCGTACCGGGGCCCACCGCTGGGGTGCGGCTCAAGTAATTCCCCACCTGGACCGACGCCACGTATGTGGCACGGGCAATCGCCGCGGTCCTGGTGACCGGGCTTCTCGCCGGTCCGCTCCCGGCGGTGGGAGCGGACCCGGCGGGTGCTGCGACCCTCCCCGACGGTGTCGAGGCGGTCTCCGTGGCGCAGACCGGCCGGGCGCTCTGGACGTCGCGTGGCGGAGTTCGGGTGGACGCCGGTCAGAAGGTCGCTGTGTCGGGCAAGGTGCGCAGCGCGGCCGGCCGCCCGGCGCGGGCGCGCGTCGTCCTCGCCGAGGGACCGGGCGACGGTCGGACGGTGCGCGTGATCAGGGCGACCCGTTCCCCGAGGACCTTCCGGGTGACCCACCGGGCGACTGCCGGCGGTGAGGTGTCGGTGCGGATCCTCGCGGGTCGACCGGTGCGGATCACCGGAGGGGCGCTCCGGGTCCTCAACGGCGGCGCGGTCGCTGGAACGGAGCCCGCCGCGAAGAGCCCCACGCCTGCGGCGCCCCCGGTGGCCGGTGCGCGCCCGCCCGCGGATTCCCCGGACCCGCAGCCGACGGTCCCGACGACCCCCCCGACCGGCGATGGTTGGCGGTTGTACTGGTCGGATGAGTTCTCGGG
>CAIWTL010000301.1 GCA_903915555.1 uncultured Micrococcales bacterium
GACCACGGAGTCGGCGTCATCGGAGTCGACCAGGACCTCGACACGGATCTTCGGAACGAGGTCCACCGTGTATTCCGCTCCGCGGTACACCTCGGTGTGACCCTTCTGCCGGCCGGACCCGCTGGCCTCCGAGACAGTCAGCCCGTGGATGCCGTAGGCCTCCAGCGCCGACTTCACCTCCTCCAGCTTGAACGGCTTGATCACCGCTGTGACGAGCTTCATGCCTTCACCTCTTCCTTGTTCATCGCGGCCGCCTGGTGGGCGCTGATCCCGGCGAACTTGCCGCCGGCACCCGTGTCGGACAGTTCATAGGCCGACTCGGCGTGTTCCGTGCGGTCCACACCGGCCACCTCGTCATCCTCGGAGACCCGGAAGCCGAGCACCAGATCCAGGATCTTGGCGAGGACCAGGGCCACGACGAAGGAGTAGACGAGGACGGTGAAGGCCGCGATGGCCTGACTCGTCAGCTGCGTCGCACCACCGCCGAAGAACAGCCCGTTGACCCCGGCCGGTGCAGCCTCCGTGGCGAGGAAGCCGATCAGCAGCGTGCCGACCAACCCACCCACGAGGTGGATACCGACGACGTCGAGGGAGTCGTCGTACTTCAGCAGGAACTTCAGGCTGACGGCGTAGGCGCACGCGACACCCGCGATCAGACCGATCACCATGGCCCCGATCGGGCTCACCGCCGAACATGCCGGGGTGATGGCGACCAGACCGGCGACGATGCCGGAGGCGACGCCGAGGCTCGTGGCGTGACCGTCCCGGATGCGCTCGACGATGAGCCATCCGATGGCCGCGGCACACGTTGCGGCGAAGGTGTTGAGGAACACGACCGCCGCGGTGTTGCCCGCGGACAGGGCGGACCCGGCGTTGAAGCCGAACCAGCCGAACCACAGCAGGCCCGCGCCGATCATGACCAGCGTCAGGTTGTGCGGCTTCATCGGCGTCTTGGGCCAGCCGAGGCGGCGACCCAGCACGATGGCCAGGGCCAACGCCGCAGCGCCCGCGTTGATGTGGACCGCGGTACCACCCGCGAAGTCGATCGCCGGGGTGCCGTTCAACGGACCCATGCCCTCGAAGATCCAGCCACCGGCGCTCCATACCCAGTGCGCGACCGGGAAGTAGACGATGACCGCCCAGACGCCGGCGAAGACGAGCCAGACGCCATACTTGGCGCGGTCGGCGATGGCACCCGCGATCAGGCCCACGGTGATACAGGCGAACATGGCCTGGAAGGCCACGAAGGCCATGGCCGGGTAGGTGGCCTCGGGATCGTCGGTCATGAGGCTCTCGAGACCGAGGTATTCCGTGGGATTGCCCCACAGCCCGTTGCCGCCGTCGGTCCCGAAAGTCAACGAGTAGCCGAAGATGATCCACAGGACTCCGACGATGGCGAGTGACCCCATCACCATCATCATCATGTTGAGTGTGCTCTTGGCCCGGGTCATGCCGCCGTAGAACAGGGCGAGTCCCGGAATCATGAGCAAGACGAGTGCCGCACTGGTGAGAATCCAGGCGGTGTCGCCTGTGTTCAGCGCCGATTCGGGCATCAGATGCTCCCTTCCTTCCCCTCCAGGGACGTTCCCCAGGGATACCGGAAGGTTTCCGTCCGGTTGTTTCAGGGTGCGACGTCCCCGCGTTTCGGCTCCGTGACGCTTCGGCCCATTGCGTTACAAGCATGTTTCGCGGTCGGGACGGAGCGGACACCCGTCCGGCCCTGACACCCCGGGCACCGGCGGCTAGCGTGGCCATCCGTGAACCAGCCGAACGAGCCGTGGTGGCACGGGACCTCCATCTATCAGGTCTACCCACGGTCATTCGCGGACTCCGACGGTGACGGCATCGGAGACCTCCGCGGCATCATCGACCGACTCGATCACATCGCCGCTCTGGGCGTCCAGACCCTCTGGGTGTCGCCCTTCTTCCCGAGCCCGCAGGAGGACTTCGGCTACGACATCACCGACTACACCGGGGTCGGCCAGGAGTACGGAACGCTGTCCGACGCCGAGGAACTGATCAGGGCCGCGCACTCGCGAGGGATGCGTGTGATGTTCGACCTGGTCCTCAACCACACCTCCGACCAGCATCCGTGGTTCCTGCGGTCCAAGGGGTCCCGCGACAACCCCAAGTCGGACTGGTACATCTGGGCCGACGGGTGCGGGCGCGACGGCCGACGGCCGCCCAACAACTGGCGCTCGGCACTGGAGGTCAACTCCGCCTGGCAATGGTGCCCCGAACGCGGGCAGTTCTACATGGCGACCTTCCTGCCGTTCCAACCGGACCTCAACTACCGCAACCCCGAGGTCAAGGACGCCATGTTCGACGTGGTGCGGTTCTGGCTGGACCGTGGGGTGGACGGATTCCGCCTCGACATCTTCGGCCAGATCATGAAGGACCCGCAGTTCCGGGACAACCCACTGTCCCCGCACGTGGTCAACGGTTTCCCGCAGGGTTGGCGCCGGCAGTACACGGAGAACACGGCTGACAACATCGACTTCGCCCGGGAGTTGCATGACGTCTGCGCCGAGTACGGCGACCGCATCCTGTTGGGTGAGGTCTTCGGCCCGCCGGAGGTGCTGCGGGCCTATCACGCCGACGGCGCGGGCCTGGACCTGGTGTTCCTGTTCGACTTCCTGCGCTACCGGTACGACGCCAACTGGTTCACCGAGACGATCCGACGTTTCGAGCAGGCGTTCCCGTCGCCGATGCAACCCACCTACGTCCTGGAGAACCACGACCGGTCCCGCACGATCGACCGAGTGGGTGGGGATCCCGCCAAGGCGGCCGTCCTCGCCGTCATCCTGCTGTCCGTGCGGGGAGTCCCCACCATCTACATGGGGCAGGAGATCGGCATGTCTAACACGTACATCCCGCTCGACGACGCTCTCGACCCCGTCGCCTCCCGGTTCTTCCGGCGGCTGCCCGAGTTCGTGAACCGACGGCTGCGCGAGCGCCTCAACCGCGACGAGGTCCGCACCCCCATGCAGTGGGACGGGGGGCCCAACGCGGGGTTCTGTCCCCCGGGCGTCCGGCCCTGGCTGCCCGTCAACCCAGACCACGTCACCGTGAACGTGGCGGACGAGACCGCGGATCCGGACTCACTCCTGGCGCTGTACCGCACCCTCTCCCGGGTCCGGCGGGCATCGGCAGCGCTGCACCGCGGCACGCTGGACCTCATCCCAGGACTGCCCGAGGGGGTCCTGGGCTACCGCCGCACGGACGCAGCTTCCGGCGAACAGTGCGCCACCTTCGCCAATCTCGGAAGGCGCGAGCAGGAGGTGAGGCCCATCAGCTCGACCCTCCTGACCGGGTGCGGCGGCGCCACGCTCGACGGGGAACTCATCCGACTGCCCCCCGACTCGGCGATCATCGTCCGCCGCACCTCCTCGCAACGTTCCGCTGCAGGACACTGAGGCAGTGCGACAGTAGCCACCTGCTCACCGTGTACACGCTCGAGGCTGGTGGGATCGTCCCGCCTCGCACGCCGACCGGGGGCCGGACTGCCTAGTATCGAGAAATGCTCGACCGCCTCCGCTCGGTGGGACCCGGCCGCCTGAACCTGCGACGCGACCTCCACACAGGAGCGTCTCTCGGCCTCTTCTGGGCACTCACCCGGGTCTACTCCCGGCTGGGCGACCCGGTCGGGATTCTCGAGACCACCGACGACATCCCGGCGTTCGCCGACAGCCTGCGTGTCGAGCCGGTCGTGCGCAGCCGCACAGGCTTCGCCTACTCCTCCGACTACGAGGTGTGCTCGGCGGTCCTGCGTTCCACCGAGGCATCCGCTGACATCCCCGAGGCGCGCAACCTGTTCGAGTCCATCCTCATCGGGCCGTCCCTTCCCCCCGACCGGATCGATCCGCTGCTCGACGCGATCATCACCAAGGACGGCGCCGCGCACAGCCGCATCCGTCGCCTGGTGCAGCCGGCGTTCACGCACCGCGTGATGCAGGGCTGGCGCGAGGCGACCGAACGCGTCGCGCGGCAACTCGTCGATGCACTGCCGGCCGATCGCCCCTTCGACCTGGTGCACGACTTCGCCTCTCCCCTACCCATGGCCGTCATCTGCGAGGTCATCGGGGTCCCCTACGCCGACCGCGCGAAGTTCAGCGCCTGGGGTGAGACTCTCGCATCGGGGCTCGACCGCCCGCGCAGCCTGGCGCATGCGCGGAGCATGGAGGCGGCCGCGCTGGGACTCACCGACTACCTCGCCGAGTTGCTCGCCGAACGCCGTCGGCATCCGACGGACGACCTGCTCAGCTCGATGGCCCAGGCCGAAGTCGACGGCGACCGCTTGGACGACCGCGACATCGTCGGCACGGCGTCCTTCCTGCTCCTTGCCGGATTCGAGACGACCGTCAACCTCCTGGGTGCCGGCACCGAGGTGCTGATGCGCCACCCCGACCAGTTCGCCGAAGTCCTCGCTGATCCGGAACTGATCCCCGACCTGGTCGAAGAGGCACTGCGAATCGTCAGCCCGGTGCAATACACCTTCCGCACCGCGCTGGCCCCCATCGGCCTGCCCGGCGGCGACGTGCTCGACAAGCGCGAGACGATCGTGCTCATGCTCGTCGGCGCCAACCGCGACCCCCGGGTCTTCCCGGATCCCTATCGCTTCGACATCCATCGCCCCAACGCCCGCAAGCACCTGGCCTTCGGCTTCGGCATCCACCACTGCCTCGGCGCGGCCCTGGCCCGCATGGAGGCCGAGGTGGCGTGGCGCATGCTCTTCGCCCGCTTCCCCGATCCGGGTGCCTGGCGAATCGCGGGTGAGCCGGTTCCCAACTCCGGCCGCATGCTGCACGGCCTGCGCTCCCTGCCCGTACAGGTGGTCAGCGCCGTTCCCGCCTGACTCGGCGATCCGACTCGGCGATCATCGTCCGTCGCACCACCTCGCGACGTCCCACTGCGGCACCATGAGGCCATGTCCCCTCCCCCGGACCTGACTCTCGCCGAGCAGATCACGTTGCTGTCGGGCAGCGACTTCTGGCACACCGCTGGTCTGCCCGACCACGGCATCGCACCTGTCCTGCTCAGCGACGGCCCCCACGGGCTGCGGGCACAACCCGATGGGAGCGACCACCTGGGGCTGCAGGGAAGCCTCCCCGCCACCTGCTTCCCCACCGCAGTCACCCTGGGCAGTTCGTGGGACGAGGACCTGCTCACGGAGATCGGCAGCGCCCTGGGGCGCGAGGCCGCCGCGCAGGGGGTGGGGGTCGTCCTCGGTCCGGGGCTCAACATCAAGCGGCACCCACGGTGCGGCCGCAACTTCGAGTATTTCTCCGAGGATCCGCTGCTGAGCGGCCGACTCGCGGCAGCGATGGTCACGGGTGTCCAGCGGCAGGGGGTCGGGGCGTGCCTGAAACACTTCGCGGTCAACAACCAGGAGACGATGCGTTTCGTGGTGGACGCGATCGTCGACGACCGGACGCTTCGTGAGCTGTACCTGGCGGGATTCGAGCATGCGGTCCGGGAGTCGGACCCTTGGATCGTGATGGCTGCCTACAACCTGGTCAACGGGGTGTATTGCACGGAGAACCATCGACTCCTCACCACCGTCCTGCGCGACGAATGGGGATTCGACGGCCTCGTGGTGAGCGACTGGGGGGCGTCCAATGATCGGGTGGCAGGCGTCTACGCGGGCATGGATCTGGAGATGCCCGGCAGCGCAGGGATCAACGACGGCCTGCTCGCCGACGCCGTGGACTCCGGCGACCTCGCCGCCGATGCGGTGCGTCGTTCGGCCGATCGGATCCTCACTCTGACGCATCGGGTGTCGGATCCGGTGGGCCCCCCGTTCGACGAATCGGAGCACGACGACCTGGCACGCCGCGCCGCCGCCGCGGGAAGTGTCCTGCTCACCAACGACGGCATCCTCCCCCTGTCCCCCGATCAGCGCATCACCGTGATCGGCGGCTTCGCGCGGTCTCCGCGGTTCCAGGGGACCGGCAGTTCCCAGGTGAACCCGACGCGGATCACATCCGCGCTCGACGCCTTCGCAGGTGCCGGCGTGGACGTGCGGTTCGCTGCTGGTTTCGACACCGTGACCAGCGCAGTGGATCCCGAGGCGGTGGCGGAGGCGGTCGAGGCCGCCGCGGAAGCGGATGCCGTCGTCGTGATGGTGGGGCTGCCCGCCATCTACGAGAGCGAGGGGTTCGACCGCCCGGACCTCGACCTCCCCCCGCAGCAGGTCGATCTGATCGATGCCGTGTGCCGCGTCAACCCCCGCACCATCGTGGTCCTCAGCAACGGTGCACCGATCGTGATGCCATGGGTCGACCGTCCCGCCGCGATCCTCGAGGCCTACCTGGGCGGCCAGGCGTCCGGTGCCGCGGTCGTGGACATGCTCCTGGGAGCTGTGGAGCCGGGGGGCAGGCTCGCGGAGTCGTTCCCGGTGCGAGCCTCGGATGTCGCCTCGGATCCGTGGTTCCCCGGGGAACCGCATCAGGTCACCTATCGCGAGGGCCTGTTCGTGGGATACCGGCACCACACGACCGCCGGCATCCGTCCGCTCTTCCCGTTCGGCCATGGGCTCGGCTACACGACGATCGACATCGAGGAAGCTGTGGTCGACCGGGGGACGATCTCCGCCGGTGGTGGCATCAGCATCGCCGTCCGCGTCCGCAACACCGGTTCGCGCCCCGGAAGTGAGGTCGTCCAGGTGTATCTGCACGACCGGACGGGCGTGATCCTGCGGCCGCACCGGGAGTTGGTGGGGTTCCGTAAGGTGCACCTCGAACCCGGTGAGGCCATGACGGTGACGGTCGGCGTCCCCGCCCGCGCCTTCGCCTTCTGGGACGTGCGCACGCAGTCCTGGGCGATGCCGTCCGGGCCGTTCGATGTCGAGATCGGCCGGTCGAGCGAGGACATCGCCGTCACGTCCATTGTCACGGTCACCGGGGGTGTCACCGACTCCGCAGAGCCTCCGGACGAACCTCCGATCACCGCCACCGACGGCCAGTTCGCCCACCGACTGGGCCGACCCATCCCGCGGCCCCGCCCGGTCCGGCCGTTCACGCGGCTGTCGACCGTCGGCGAGATCCAGCAGACCCGGCTCGGTCGCGGTATCCGCTCGGTGCTGCAGCGATTCAGCGGCGCGGACTTCGACGAGTTGGCGACCACCGAACCTGCCCTGGGGAAGATGTTCGAGCGCGGGCTGGATGAGATGCCGCTGCGGACCACCGCCCTGTTCTCCCAGGGACTCATCACCTGGCCAATGCTCGACGACGTCATCGCGCTTCTCAACGCCGATCCCCGAGGTCTCGCCGCAGTGCCCCGGGGACTGCTGAACTCGGCTCGCCGGGTGCTGCGGCGCTGACCCCCGATCGGGTCAGTCGGTGGCGGGAGTGGTCCCGCCGAGTGCACTCTGGGTGGATGATCTCGCGTCGAACCGTCCACACCGCTCTCATGGGTATGGCCCTGACCGCTGTCGGACTCACCACACCCTCCGCGGCCCACGCCGATCCCATGGTGGCCGGCACCTACGCGGTGTCGAGTGTCGGCACGAACAACCAGATCACTCCCGGCCCCGACGGGAACATGTGGGTGACCCTCGACGGCGGAACCACAGAGGTCGCCCGGATCACCTCGGCCGGAGTGGTCACCGAGTTCGATCTTCCCGGCGCCGCCAACGCAGTGGGTATCACGAGCGCTGCCGATCGACTGTGGGTGACCTACCCGGGTGGGGTCGCGAACTTCTCCACCACTGACCCGAGCGGAACGGTGACCACGACCCCGATCGCCGCCATCGCTGATCCCCGCATCATGACCGTGGGCCCGGACGGGAACGTGTGGACGGCGAGCAACGACAAGGTGGTCCGGATCCCGCCGTCCAACCCCGGCACCGCCACCACTTTCCCCGGAACCGGCGTGACCGGCGCTCGGGCGATCGCCAGCGGCTCCGGTGCCCTCTGGGTGGCGGACTTCGGGGGCGCTCAAGTGGTCCGGGTCGGCACCGACGGCGTCGGGACGTCCTTTCCCACCGGCGGTGGACCACAGGGTGTGGCGGCCACACCCGCCGGCGTGGTCGCCGTCGCCAATCCTGGTACGAATCCCCAGACCGTGGCGACCTTGCCACCGCTGGCTGGTGTCGCGGTGCCCAACACCGACCCGTTCGGCGCCACGTACGCCGCTGACGGAGCCTTCTGGATCGCGCAGTTCCTGACAGACGGCCTGGCGCGGTTGACTGCGGCAGGTGCCGTCACGACACCCGTGACCTTCCCGGCGGGCTCAGGTCCGCGACAGGTCTCGGCCGGCCCGGGGAACACCGTGTGGGCGACCCTCGACACCAGCAACCGCGTGGCCCAGATCTCCGGTGTTGCGCCGCCTCCGGCACCGACGCCCAGCCCGACTCCAACCCCTACCCCGACCTCACCCAAGACAATCATCAGCAAGGCGCCGCCGAAGAAGGTCACGACCCGAAAGGCACGCACCACCCTGGTCTTCAGATTCAGGTCAGAGCCACCGGGTGGCCAGTTCACCTGTCGCCTGTCGCGCCGCGGCAAGTCACTGCCTCCGTGGCGGGGGTGCACCAGTCCGAAGAGGTACACCGTCAAGTCGGGGCACCGATACACGTTCCGCGTGCGCGCAGCCGAGGGGCCGTTGGACCCCACCCCCGCCACACGGACCGTGCGCGTGGTCCGCGCGCGCTGACCCATGAACAGCAGCACCGGTGTCTCGATGGCCGGCTGCACAAGATCGGCGCGGACCTGTCGTGGACCTTGCGGTGGTGAGGCGTGTTGCTCACCCGATGAGCGTCCGTCCCGCAGCACCATGGGGTCATGTCGCTGCCCCCCGATGTCTCGCGCTCCCTGACCCGCCGGTTGTTCGACGGCGAACTACCGTCCCCCGTGTACGCCGTCGTGGGCCTCGTCGACGAGGTGGGCGAGCAGACCCGCCAGGTGGTGACCGCCGCCCTGCGCACACCCCGCACCCTGACCGGGACCGCCGGACAGCGCTACGCGCACTGGGTACGCCGTGGACAGACCCGATCGGTCGAGGTCGCCACCGAGCGCGCGGTACGGGACAAGGTGTCCCGTTGGGAGGACAAGGTCGCACCGGCGGCGGCGAGGGCCACCGTGCGCATCAACGAGCGGCGGCGGCGCTGGGCCGGCTCCCGCACCGCGGAACGAGCAGCGGCCGCGCGGGACCGTGCACGGGCCGCGGCCGACCGGTTCAACGAGATGAACGCGCCCGTCCTGATGGACGAGGACCTCGACTGACCCCCATCTCGGCCGATATGCCGACGTGGCCGATCACTCGTACAGCACGTAATCGGGGCGGGGCTTGAGCTGCATGACCTGCTTGGGTGTCATGAGAACGCTGCCCCAGGGCGGGCTCGTGTCCTCCTTGTAGAACAGCTTGAAGCCCGGGTGGATCCACTTGGGTTGGTTCTTCACGAGCTCGTCGTACTTCGCGATCTTGTCCTCCGGTCCACCGAGCCCGTCGATGGAACGGACGAGCGCGACACCGGGCTGCGGCTTCAATCCCCGGATCTTCTCCACGGCAGCCTCGTTGAACTGGTGGAACACCATCACCTTCTCGGGCAGGTTGTTCTCCTGGACGATCCGGGACAGGTACTGCGCGGCCTCATCGAGTTCGGGGCCGTCGGTTCGTCCCAGGTCCACACCCGGAACCTCACCCGGGTCCATGGCCCACTCGGGATCCAGCGCAACCCCGACATCGGGCTCCCGCAGGAACTTCTCGTAATGCTTCATCTCGGGCATGAACTCCGAGCGGCCGGGCTGGATGTTGAGCAGCAGCAGCGCCTCACACCGGCGTGCCGCATCGAGGTAGTACTGCACATCCTTGTTCTTCACCCGTGTGCGGTAGGAGCCGTCGGACTGGGGCGAACCGTGGACGACCACCGGGATGTACTCGAAGACCGGGAGGATCTTCTTGCCGTACTCGTACTTCTTGCCGACCTGTTCGATCTCCCGGCACACCTCGTCGAGGTCCCCGGTCAGACGTCCCATGTCAGCCGCCGGGTCGATTCGCACCCCCGAGTAGCCGACGAGCCGGAACTCCGGGAACACCTCGTAGCCGCCACGCGGAAGTTCGGGCATGGGCGGCGGGGTCTCCGCCGGTGCCGTCCCACCATCGGGAGCGGTGACAGCA
>CAIWTL010000302.1 GCA_903915555.1 uncultured Micrococcales bacterium
ATCGGTCCACACGAACATCCGACCGTCGGGCCGGATCGTCACCGACGTCTGGGAGTCCCGCCGCTCGACGACCGGTATGAGGTCCGGGTGATGGATGTCCCCGGCCGACAGATCCGCCAGGTAGACGTCGTTGCGTGGCGCGGTGCCCTCGGCGGCGTCGATGACCAGCCACCGCCCGTCGCGGGTGACTCCCACCGAATAGTAGTTGGTGATCCGCAGACCGCCGCCGAAGATCTCGGCGTCGGTGTCGGGGTCGGCGCCGATGTGGTGCAGGCGGACGCGTCGGTGGAACTGTGCCTCGTCGGGCGCCAGCGTTGCCGGATCCTGGCGTCTCACGTAATAGAAGGCATCGCCGCCGGGAAGCCAGGCGACCGACGAGAACCGGGTGCGGTCGATGGGACCGTCGATGGTCTCACCGGTCGCCACGTCCATGACGCGCAGCACGGACTCCTCGGTGCCGCCCTCGCTGAGCAGATATGCCAGCCGGTCGCCCTCCCAGGAGGGCTGGTACCCGTCGAGCGTCGTGCGTCCGGAGGGGTCGAGTTCCATGGGGTCGATCAAGGTGCGTTCGGTGCCGTCAGGATCGCGGGTGTAGAGCACCGCGAACTGCTGACCCGGCTCACGCCGGCTGTAGAACTGCCGTTCGCCACGCCACACAGGCAACCCCTGGAAACCGCCGGCCAAGAGCTCCGACAGGTGGTCGGCGAACCACTCCCGAGAACGCCAGTCCGCGGATCTGTCGGTGAAGGCCCTGGCCTGCGCCGCCTCCCAGGTGCTGCGCCATTCCCGCCACTCCGGCGGTGCGTCGGTCGCCGGGGTCTCCAGCCAGCGGTAAGGGTCGGGCACGGGTGTGCCGTGGTAGTCGTCCACCACATCCAGCCGGGGGGCTTCCGGGTAGTCGCGAGGAGTCACGAGGGGAGCCTACGGCTCCGCCCACGCCGCTGTGCCGGACCCTGCGAAAACGTGCGGCGCCCGGGTGGCCACGTGGCACGCGCGGGCCACGTGGCCAAGGGTGTCTCCCGGCCCCCCGCAGGTCACACAACGCGCGCGTCGAAGCGGCTAGGGTGGCGCCGGTGGCGCGGCCGCGTCGACATGACCCGCGGAGGTTCGCATGAGTGACTCAGGCAAGGACGCGGCCGGGGCAGCCGGGCGTGAGGTGCTCGACGGCACGCCACCGCCCGCCGACTGGCGCCGTTACGCCCGGTTCACCACGTGGGGTGTGGTGGCGGTGATCGTCCTGATCTTCCTCGTCAACAACTCGGAGCCCGTCGAGGTCAGCTTCGTCTTCTTCAAGGTCCAACTGAGCCTGTGGATCGTCCTGTTGGGCATGCTGATCATCGGGTTCGGGCTGGGGTGGTCGGCCTCGTGGTGGCGACGACGCCGCCGCCGCAAGCGGGACGGCCGGTAGCCGGTGGTCCCGGAGGACGTCCACGAGTGGTCGGCGCTCGAGCAGGCCCGGGCGCTGCGGGACGGGGACTTCTCGTGTGTCGACCTCACCCGGCACCATCTCGAACGCACTCACCGGCTCAACCCGGCGGTCGGCGCGTTCGCCCACGTCGCCGACGAGCAGGCCCTGGCCCAGGCCCGCGATGTGGACCGTGCGCTGGCCACCCGTGACGTCCCTGAGCATTCGCCGCTGTTCGGCTGCGTGGCTCCGGTCAAGGACCTGGACCTCGTGGCGGGGATGCCGTGTGAGTTCGGGTCGCAGAGCATGCGGGGCTTCGTCGCCCCGCAGGATGCGGCGTTCGTGTCGAGGATGCGTCGGGCAGGACTCGTGATCACGGGCAAGACCACGACCCCGGAGTTCGGTCTGCCCGCCTACACCGAGAACGACCTCGGTCACGCCGCCCGGACACCGTGGGACACGCAGCGGTCGGCAGGTGGGTCCAGCGGGGGTGCCGCCGCCGCTGTCGCCGCCCGTCTGGCGCCGCTCGCCCAGGGGTCGGACGGTGGCGGTTCGATCCGTATCCCCGCGTCCGTGACAGGTCTCGTGGGGATCAAGCCCAGCCGCGGGCGGGTCAGTGGTCTGCCGTTCCCGCCGGGGTTGGGCGACCTCTCGGTCATCGGTCCGCTGGCTCGCACCGTGGCCGACGCGGCCGCATTCCTGGATGTGCTGGCCGGAAGCGATGACCGGGACCTCTACGGACTGCCCACCCCGCCCCCCGGCTCATTCCTCACCGCCGTGGACCATGACCCCGGGCGACTGCGCATCGGTCGCTTCACCACACCCATGGTCGCCGACACCCAGGTGGACCCCGACGCCCTTGCGGCCGTGGAGATCACGACGCAACTGCTGACCGAGCTCGGACACGACGTCGTCGACATCGACCCTCCCATCGACACTGACGCCGTGGGCGCTTTCGAGACCGTGTGGCAGGTCGGCGCCGCGGCACTGCCGCTGCCCGACGACGCCCCGCTGACGCCCCTGACACGGCACCTGCGGACGTTGGGTGCGGCCCGCAGTGGCGTGGATGTGGCCGAGGCGATCCGCCGGATGCGCGAGGTGAGCGTCGCCGCGATCGCGGCGACCGCTCCCTATGACGTCCTGCTCACCCCGACGCTGGCGCACCTCCCGGTGCCGCTGGGCCACTTCTCCGGCAGGGAACCCCACGAGAACTTCGAGGAGCAGAAGCGCTTCACTCCTTTCACTGCACCCTTCAACGTGACAGGTCAGCCCGCCATGTCGGTGCCCGTCCACCACACCGACGGCGGCCTCCCCGTGGGTGTGCAACTGGTGGGACGCCCGCGCGACGAAGGGACGATCATCGCCCTCGCATCGCAGTTGGAGCGGGCGGTGTCCTGGCATCTGAGGATCCCCGACATCGAGGGGCTCGGGTGAACCCGGGTCTGGTCGAGCTGGCGGCTCGCCACGGCGTGGCGACCGAGTACTGGGACCAGGACGGGGCCCATCACCTCGTCGACGAGGGCACCGTCGTCGCGGTCCTCGCGGCACTGGGGGTGGCCGCAGGATCCGACGAGGAGATCGCCGTCTCCTTGGCCGATGTCGATCTCGCCGAGTGGCGGCGGCCGCTGCCACCGGTCTTCATGCACCGCCAGTCCCGAACGGGCCGGATCTGGGTGCACGTCCCGCACGGCACAGCCGTCGTCGCCCACCTGGTGTGGGAGGACGGCAGTGGCGCGCAGGAGGCGGTGCAGGTGGACCACTGGGTGGAACCCCGGGTCGTGGACGGTGTTCTGACGGGAGAGGCGGCGTTCGAGATCCCGGCGGGACTGCCCACGGGTTACCACCAGTTCCAGGCGCGGACGCCCGCCGGTGAGGTGTACGTCTGCCCACTCGTCGTCACCCCCGATCGACTGCCCGACGTCGCGCCCGGGTGGGGCCTGATGGTGCAGTTGTACTCGGCGCGCTCGCGGTCCTCGTGGGGGATCGGCGACCTCGGTGACCTCGCGCTCCTCACGGACTCGGTCACTGCTGCCGAGGGGACCTTCGTGTTGGTGAATCCCATCCATGCCGCCAGTCCCGTCGATCCGATGGAGCCGTCGCCCTATCTGCCGGTGACCCGACGCTTCGCGAACCCGGTCTACCTGGACATGACCCCGATCATCGACCGGGCGATGGCTGCGGTGGGCCCCGAGACGGGTGCCGCGGTGATCGGGCTGCAGGAGCAGGCCCGCGCCCTGTCGCAGCAGGACGTCATCGACTGGGCCGAGACATGGCGGCTGAAGAAGGACGCGCTCACCGCTCTCTGGCCGGCCGGGATCGCCGACGTCGAGCGTTTCCAGGCCTACGTGAACTCCCAGGGTGTCGCCCTGCAGGACTTCTCGCTGTGGTGCGCCCTTGCCGAGGAGTACGGACCCCGATGGCAGGAGTGGCCCCCCGGACTGCAGGACGTCCGCTCCCCGTCGGTGACGGCGGCGTTCGCCGAGAAGGAGGACCGCGTCCTGTTCTATTCGTGGCTGCAGTTCCTGATGGCGGAGCAGTTGTCCGCCGTCCAGAGTGCTGCAGTGGACGTCGGCATGGGCATCGGAGTGATCCACGACCTCGCCGTCGGGGTTCACGCCGACGGCGCCGATACCTGGCGGCTGGGCGCTCTGCTGGCTCCCGATGTCAGCGTGGGAGCGCCGCCGGACATGTACAACCGGCGGGGTCAGAACTGGGCCCAGCCGCCCTGGAGTCCCGCCGCACTGGCCGATGCCGCGTTCGTCCCGTACCGGGACATGCTGCGCGCGGTGCTGCAGCACGCCGGGGGAGTCCGCGTCGACCACATCCTCGGTCTCTACCGGCAGTGGTGGATCCCCGACGGCTTTCCCCCCGGCGCGGGTACCTACGTCGCGATGGACCACGAGGCGCTCGTGGGGATCCTCGTCCTCGAGGCCAGTCGAGTCGGGGCCGTCGTCATCGGCGAGGACCTCGGAACGGTCGCTGACTGGATCCGCTCGGACATGGCAGACCGGGGGATCCTGGGCACGGGTGTGCTGTGGTTCGAGCACGAGGATTCCCGGCCCCGGGCTCCCGAGCACTGGCGGGCGACGGCGCTGGCGAGCGTCACGGTCCACGACCTGCCCCCGACTGCCGGTTACCTGGCCGGAGAGCATGTGCGGTTGCGGGACGATCTCGGCCTCCTCGAGGACGCGCAGGGGGTGAGGGCCGAACAGGAGCGGGAGGTCGCGGCCTGGCGCGAACTGCTGGTGGCGCGGGGCTGGCTCGACGAGGAGGGGGAAGACACGGCGGCGATCGTGACCGCCCTGCACCGGTGCCTGGCAGCGTCCCCGGCGGTGCTGCTGGGGGTCGGTCTGCCGGACCTCGCCGGAGACGTCCGTATCCAGAACCAGCCCGGCACCCACCGTGAGTACCCCAACTGGTGTCAGCCGCTCGCCGACGCCTCGGGCGATCCGGTGTGGGTCGAGGACCTCGTCGATCAGCCGCTGTGGGCCGACATCACCGCCGCCGTCCGCCGTAGGTGATGGCGGCAGTCGCAGCGAATGCCGCAGCGGTCAGGAACCCGAGACCCAGGTCATCACGGCGGCGAAGACGAATCCCGCTGCCGCGAGGACGCCGGACCAGCGCCGCACCCCACGCACGGCGATGGGGATCATCTCGTTGACGACGACCACGAGCAGGGCGCCCGCCGCGATCGCCTGGATGATGGCGATGAGGCTGGGCCGGGCGTTGACCAGAACCTGGTAGCCGAGAGCACCGCTGAACGCCCCGATGGCCACGACGATCGAGAAGCGGCCGATGATCCGTTGTAGGGAATAGCCACCGGCCAGCAGCGCTGCCGCGACACCGATCGCCTCTGGCAGACCCGCCACGAAGACCGAGCCGACCAGGGCGGCCGACACGCCCACCGCCGCGAGGTGGAGCGTGAGGCCGATGGCCACGGACTCCGGGACGCCGTCGATGATCATGCCGACGAACAGGTTGCGGGCCTCGGTCGGGGTGGCGCCGGCCACCTCGGCCTCCTCGTCCTCACCGGCCCCCACGACGGCGTCCTCGACGGGACTGCCCGGAGCCTGCGAGGCCCCCTGCTTCTCCAGCAGGGCCACGATCGCGAAGTAGCCCAGGCCGCCGATCGCGATGCCCAGTGAGGTCGGGAACGCCCCTGCCTCGTCGTAGGCGACGGCCACCAGGTCTGTGCCGACAGCCGAGATGACGGCGCCGGCACCGAAGGCCATGAGTGCGCCGACGTAGACGGGTTTGGTGAGGATCGGGAACTTCCAGACCAGTAGCGCGCCCACGATGAGGGCGGCCTGGGCGATGGCGGCGAATATCGCGGCTTCCAGCATGGGACCGCAGACTAGCGTGCGGCAGGAACCGCCGCCCGGGCGATGTGCAGAACGAGGAAGCCGACGGCGGCCGTGACAGCGGCGGGCAGCACCATTCCCGCCGCTCCGAGGGCCAGTGCCGCCACCATGGCGACCCACGAGAGTCGGTCCCCGGGCAGCCCGGAACGCAGGCGCATCAGTTGGCGGCTGAGCAGGTAGAGCACGATGCCGGCGCCGAATGCGCCGGCGGCGTAACCGGGCAGTGCGTGACCGAAGCCGTACTCGGCGGCCTCGAACAGGACCTTCTTCAGGCCGAGTGCGATCAGCACGATCCCGGCCACCATGACGAGGTGCAGGTAGGAGTAGACGTCGCGCGCC
>CAIWTL010000303.1 GCA_903915555.1 uncultured Micrococcales bacterium
GTGACGATGCGGGCGATCCCCTCGTCGCTGAGTTGGAACTCGTGGAACCGTCGCTGTTCCTGGCCCAGCATCCGCCCGCCCTCGCAAGGTTCGTCGCCGCGATCGCCGCCCTCAGGTAGCCGATCCACCGCGCCGGTCCGGGCCATGGGGAGCGCTGAGCGCGTCAGCGGGGCGGTATCTGTACCTCGACCTGGAGGTCCCACCCGTTGCCGTTGTCGGCGGTGGTGATGGTCATGGGCAAGGGGGGAGCCGTCGGTCTCTTGGCGCCGCTGGTTTCCCACGAGTAGTCGTATGTCACGTAGCCGGCTCGGTAGTCCGCCGTCGCCCCATCGACTGGGTCGACGGCGATGACGTAGTAGCCCGTGTCATCGAACTGGGGGAGGTAGACACCTGCGGTGACCTGGCGGGGTGGGCTGCTGTCCGCCACCATCCTGGTGTCCGTCACCGACATCTCCGTGCGGTAGGGCGTCTCCGGGGTGCTGACGCCCGCGAACTGGTCGGCCCAGTCCCGGGTGTCGCCCATGAGCGGATCGAAGACGCTCACCTCCACCCGGTCGCCGGCCAGGCGGCCGGACGGGTCGTCCACCGCGACCGCGAACCGGTTGTCGAAGACGACTGTGCCGCACCCCCCCAGCGCGGTGACCGAGACCGTGGTGATGGCTGCCGCCATCGTTGTCGCCAGGGTGCGCCGGTTCATCGTGGTCCCCTTCCCCGCTACCGTCGGTGGCGTGGCTGTGCTGCTCCTGACCGGGTCGACCGGCATGGTCGGACGCGAGATTCTCGCACGTGCCGTGGCCGAGCAGCGGTACGACGAGATTCTGTGCGTCATCCGTCCCGGCTCCTCCGGGGCCGACGATCGCCTCACCGACCTCATGCATCGCAGTGGTGTGACGGGTCGGAACGTCCGTGCGGTCGCGGGCGATGTCACCGAGCCCGGGCTCGGTGTGCAGGCCGCGGATCGGCGCCGCATCACACATGTCATACACGGGGCCGCATCCGTCGCGTTCGATCTGCCTCCCGCGGAGGCACGGCGGATCAACGTCGGCGGCACGCGGAACGTCCTGGATCTCTGTTCCGGGTTGCCACAGCTGGAGCGGCTCGATGCGGTCTCGACGTGCTACGTGGCCGGTCGGCGCCAGGGCCTCGTATACGAGCAGGACCTGGTCCATGCGTGCGGCTTCCACAACACCTACGAGCTCTCGAAGTACGAGGCCGAGGAGGTGCTGCGGAGCCGGATGCGGGACCTGCCGATCGCGGTGCACCGCCCTTCCATCGTCGTGGGGGACTCGCGGACAGGCGCGACGGGGGCATGGAAGGTCCTCTACTGGCCGCTCAAGGTGATCGCGCGGGGGCGCCTTCCCGTGATCCCTTACGATCCGGACTGCCGGCTCGACATCGTCCCGGTGGACTTCGTGGCGTCCGCCATCCTGGCCCTCGCAGCCGACGCGGGAACCGTGGGGGGTACCTTCCACCTCGCGGCAGGGCCGGGACGCGACACCACGACGGGCGAACTGTTCCCGCAGATATTCCGGGCGCTCGACCGTCGACCACCGGTGCGTGTCCCCCCGGCGGTCTTCCGCCGGTTCGTCCGGCCGGCCCTTCAGGCGGTGCCCTCCTCCCGGATGCGCAGGACCCTGCGTGCGGGGCTCGTCTACCGGCCGTATCTGGAACTGCGAGTGCGATTCGATACCGCCCAGGCGGACGCGGCCCTCGCCGGCACCGGTGTGACGTGCCCTCGCGTGGTCGACTACATGGACACCATCGTGCGCGCAGCCCTCGAGTCCGACTTCGGCGCGCGTGGCTGACGCGGGACGGCGCGCTGGCCGATACTGGGGGCATGGCCTCGTGGGAGAGTGTGATCCGCACCCGCACGGAACTGTCCACCCGGGAGCGGGACTACCTATCCGGGATCGTGCGTGACTGGTCCCTGCTGGCCGACCTGAGTTTCTCCGACCTCGTCCTGTTCGTCCGGACATGGGACGCCGCCGGGTGGTTCGTGGCCGCCCACGTGAGGCCCTCGACGGCACCCACCGTGTTGTCCGACGACCCGGTCCGGTCGTTCGTGCCCCGGTCGCACGCGCCGACATTGGAGCGGGCTCTCGCGTCGGGGGAGGTCGTACGGGGGGCCGTCGGGGCGAGGCTGGGCAGCGGTCGTCTGCCCGAGCCTCTCGAGGTGATCCCCGTCCCCTATGACGGGGTGGTGGTGGCGGTCATGGCCCGCTACAGCGCCATCGACCAGCGTCGGCTGGGGGAACTCGAGAAGCAGTACCTGGAGGCCGGGGATGTCCTGTTCGGGATGATCGCCCGCGGCGACACCCCCCTTGGTTCCACCGGTGCCCTGGCGGGTGACACCCCCCGGGTCGGTGACGGGCTCATCCGACTCGATGCGGCGGGTGCGATCCGCTACGCCTCGCCCAACGCCCGGTCCTCGCTGCGGCGCTTCGGTCTGGTGGACCCCGCGAGCGGTACCAGGCTCGCCGACGAACTGGTCCGCTCCGCGCGGCGGCACGAGCAGGTCGACCCGGAGGCCCTCAGTGCGGCAGCGGGTGAGGTCGCCGGTGAGGCGGAATTCAGTTCACCGGCGGGGATCATCACGGTCCGGTCGGTGCCGCTGCGGGATGTGGCGGGTCCCGTGGGAGCCGTCGTCCTGGTCCGTGATGTGTCGGATACCCGCCGCCAGGAGCGCGCCCTGCTCAGCAAGGACGCCACCATCCGGGAGATCCATCATCGCGTGAAGAACAACCTGCAGACGGTCGGCTCACTCCTGCGGCTGCAGGCCCGGCGGATGCCTGCGGGTGAGTCCCGTTCCGCGCTGCTGGACGCGGTGGCGCGGGTGGGCACGATCGCCCTCGTTCACGAGTCGTTGTCGCGCAGCCCGGGCGAGGAGGTCGATTTCGACGACATCTGCCGGCGGGTGCTCGCCATGGCGAGGGACGCCGCGGCGGCTCAGGAGAACCCGGTGCCCGTGGTGACGGTGACAGGCTCGTTCGGGGTACTTCCTTCCGCGGTGGCGACGCCGCTGGCGATGGTCTTCGCCGAGATCGTCCTCAACGCGATGGAGCACAGTAGGGCGGCCCGGGTGATCGTGTCCTCCACTCGGGTCGACGACCGGGTCACCCTCACCGTCGCCGATGACGGGGTCGGGTTCGATCCGGCGACCGCGACGGGACTGGGTCTGCAGATCGTGCGCACTCTCGTGGCCGAGCAGCTGCGGGGGGAACTGGTGATCCGCAGCATGGGCAATGCGTTGTGGCCGCAACCGGGGGAGGGCCTGACGCACGAGGAGATGACCACCGAGGTGGCCATCTCCTGTGTCGTGTGATGCGCGTGTGTCGTGTGATGCGCGGGGCCGCGCTCAGGCGAGGCGGGCGCGCTCGCGGGCGCGGCGACGCTTGAGGGAGCGGCGCTCGTCCTCGCTCATCCCGCCCCAGACGCCGGCGTCCTGTCCGCTCTCGATGGCCCAGTTCAGGCACGGCTCGATGACGTCGCAGCTCTGGCAGACGCGCTTGGCTTCGTCGATCTGCTGCAGCGCAGGACCGGTGTTGCCGATGGGGAAGAACAGTTCGGGCTCTTCGTCACGGCAGGCGGCGGAGTGTCGCCAGTCCATGCGTCCTCCTCAACTGGGCGCACCGGGCTCTCCGGCGGCCTTGTGAATCCATTCACGAACGTGGGGCGAGGGGCGGCGCAGTGCTCCCTGAGGTGATGCACTAGGCTGACGTCCA
>CAIWTL010000304.1 GCA_903915555.1 uncultured Micrococcales bacterium
GCCGCCTCGAGGCGCTTCATGTCGACCTCGCGGTCTCCCGGCACCCCCACCACCAGGGGCTCCACGGTCCCCTCGGGATCCGTGAGGGAGACGACCACGTTCTTCAACGTGTCCGCAGCCTGCCACTCCCGTCCGGGGTGCCGGAGATCGTCGCGCGAGTTGGCGGTGTCGACGAGGGCGGCGATGGTCTCGGTGTCCGGGGTGTCGGCGACGACGGCGGCGGCCAGTCCGTCGACCGCGATGTCAGTGGGCACCGTGACCGTGACAGCCTCGGTGTTGGCCGCGTAGTCGCAGGTGGTGCATCTGACGAAGGTGTCCTCCCCCGACTCGCACGGTGCGAGGAACTCCTCGCTCGCCGATCCCCCCATGGCCCCCGACACCGCGCTGACGATGACGTAATCCAGGCCCAGTCGATCGAACGTGCGCCGGTAGGCGGCGCGATGGGCGTCGTAGCTGGCCTGCAGACCGGCATCGTCGATGTCGAAGGAGTAGGAGTCCTTCATCACGAACTCCCGGCCACGCAGGATCCCGGCACGGGGCCGGGCCTCGTCGCGGTACTTGGTCTGGATCTGGTAGATCGACAGGGGGAGATCCTTGTACGAGGAGAACTCCCCCTTGACCATGAGGGTGAACATCTCCTCGTGCGTCGGACCCAGCAGGTAGTCCGCTCCCTTGCGGTCCTGCAGCCGGAACAGGGTGTCGCCGTACTCGGTCCACCGGCCCGTCTCCTCATAAGCCTCACGCGGCAGCAGCGCCGGGAAGTGCACCTCCTGGAAGCCCGCCGCGTCCATCTCCTGACGCACGATGTCCTCGACATTGCGGTAGATCCGGTAACCCAGCGGCAACCACGAGAAGACGCCGGGCGCGATGCGGCGCACACAGCCCGCCCTCACCAGAAGCCGGTGGCTCGGCACCTCGGCGTCCGCCGGGTCCTCACGGAGTGTGCGCAGGAAGAGAGTGGACATGCGCAGCACGGCGCCACCTTTCGTCACGGGATCGGTGCCCAGGATAAGCCCAGGAGCGCGACTCCCCGGATGGCGCGCGGCGCTGCTCACGGTCGCTCCTGCTCACGAGCAGGGCAGACCGGCCAGTTTCCTGATCCCGGCGCGGTCACCGACCCCGACGACCGATGCCGAGTCTGCCCCCGAGTACATGAGTTGGCTGGAGTCGGCGGTGTGACTCAGTCCCAGCGCGTGCCCGGCCTCGTGGCGGTACTGCACGGGCATGGAGCGGGGATCCGCCTCGGCATCCTGTGCATCGAGGACGATCATGCCGCGGGTGATCATCCCCTGCCCCGGTCCTGAGGACCACGACACGGGCCCCACCCCGGCGATGCCGAGGGCGTCGGCCAGATCGGGGTGCCGGTAGTCCGCCGACCCCGGGTCGGCGTAGGTGATGGCGATCTCGCCCTCAGGGACCAGCGGGGGATCGATCGGGTACCCACCGGAACGGGCACCCGCCAGCTCATAGGTGGCGGGGCCGAGGTAGGTGAAGGTGTAGCGGCCACCGCTGGCCTCGGTCCAGACCGCGAAGGCCTGCTCCCAGCGGTCGATCTCCTTGGCGCGGGTGGAGCCGGCGTCGATCGCCCGTGTGAAGTCGATGCGGTACCCGATCTCCTGTGCTGCGCACCAGTGCGCCGGTGGGGCGTCGACACCTGGCGGTGCCGGGTGGCTGAACTCATGGTCCCCCGCGCTGCCGGTGTCACGGCTGCTGCGCTCGGCCAGGTCGTCGGCGTAGGAGATGGCGTCGTCGGCCGCGCGGTCGAGTCGATCCGCCTCGAGGCTCTCCTGGCTCACGCCCGCCTTGAACGCGGCGGCCCTCTCCTGCAGTTCCGGCAGGTTGGTGAACGCGTACCCGAGGGCACCCACCAGGGCAACGGTGAGCGCCACCGCCAGGAACATCCCCGCGGCGGAGACCACCCGCGATGCACCTGTTCGCGCCATGTCGCCCTCCCCTGCGCCAGCGTGGCGCAGGGATCAGCATGCCATGCGGGGGTGCCCCCTCCGTCGACCCCGGCATGTGGCGAGGCGCCGGCCTCGGGGAGCAGCGGCGTCAGAACAGGACCGTGGCGAATCGACCGACGGTGCGGAACCCGGCCGCCCGGTAGGCCCGGAGGGCACCCTCGTTGTATCCGTTGACGTACAGGGACACCGCCGGAGCGCGACGTGAGGCGAGCCCCACGACCGAGGCCATGCCGGCTGAGGCGAGACCCTCGCGGCGCCGGTCAGGTCTGGTCCATACCCCCTGGATCTGGCAGGCGCGTCGCGACAGGGCGCCGATCTCTGCCTTGAACACCGGTTGCTCGGCCTCGAATCGGGCGTACGACCGACCGTCGGCGACCAGGTCGGCGACCCTGCGCCGGTAGGCGAACTCCATTCCTCCGGCGATCGGGGACACTCCCACCTCCTCGGTGAACATGTCCACGCAGGCGGGGAAGAGGGCGGGGACATCCCGCGGCACTGCGAGCCTCACCGCGGGGTCCGGTGGCACCGCGGGAGGGTCCAGGGCCACCATCAGATGCTGGTCGGGACGCACCTCCCGCGCCGGACCCCAGAGGGGTTCCAGGAGTTCCCACAGATGGAGGACCTCGTCCTGGGCTCCCACGATCGAGGATGACCGGCGGCCGCGCCGGACGGCCATGTCGGCGAATGCGGCCCTCGCCTCGTGATCGGTCCGGATGGGCACGAGATTGGCCCCGACGAGCAGGGCGGAGGTCAACGTCCCGTGCGACGAGTAGCCCCAGAAGGCGCCGCCCGCCGCATACTCGCCCAGACCTCCTGAGTCCAGCCGCGCCTCGGCGAAGCAGTGTTCGACGGGGTCATGGTCGAACAACCGGCGCAGCGCGGCCTCGTCGTCGGGCCCGAGGGTTCGGACCCCGCCGGGGGGCGCGACCGCGGTCACGAC
>CAIWTL010000305.1 GCA_903915555.1 uncultured Micrococcales bacterium
ATCGTCATCCCCAACGACCGCCTGCTGTCGCTGACCGACCGCCAGATCAGTGTCATCGACGCCTTCAAGCAGGCCGACCACGTCCTGCTGCAGGGCGTGTCGGGCATCACCGACCTGATCACGACCCCCGGGCTGATCAACCTCGACTTCGCGGACGTCAAGAGCGTCATGCAGGGTGCCGGTTCGGCTCTCATGGGCATCGGGTCCTCCCGCGGCGACGACCGGGCGATCTCGGCCGCCGAGGGCGCCATCAACTCGCCGTTGCTCGAGGCCAGCATCGACGGGGCGCACGGTGTGCTCATGTCGATCGCCGGCGGCAGTGACCTGGGTCTGTTCGAGATCAACGAGGCCGCGCGCCTCGTGTCCGAGGCTGCCCATCCCGAGGCCAACATCATCTTCGGCACGGTCATCGACGACACCCTCGGCGACGAGGTGCGCGTCACCGTCATCGCCGCGGGCTTCGACGGTGGGTTGCCGAAGCCCCGAGAGGTCGTCGTGGACGTCCGCGAGACGGAGGTCGAGCAGGTGCGCAGCACCCGGCCGCAGGGCGCTGTCGCCCAGCCCGTCGGCGGTGGAACCCCCGTCGAGCCCCAGCGGACGCCGTTCGACGACGTCGACGATGACATCGACATCCCCGACTTCCTGAAGTGAGTCCGGACCCGGCCTCGCCTGCCGGGTCCGCGCGGTGGTACCTCGTCACGACGAGGAGTGGTGGGGTGAGTGGCGATGCGTATACGTCACTCAACCTCGCCGACCACGTGGGGGACGACCCGGAGGCGGTGCGCGTCAACCGGGCCCGCGCCGCTGCCGGACTGGGGGTCGCCGAGACGGACCTGGTGGTGATGCGGGCGACCCACGGCCGGGACGCCCACCTAGTGGCCGGCCCGGGCGACCCCGAGTCCGGGGACATCCTCCTCACCCGCACACCGGGGATCGGTGTTGCCGCGCTCGCCGCCGACTGCGTGCCCTTCGCGCTGCTCGATCCCGATGCGGGTGTCGTGGCGGCGGTGCACGCAGGATGGCGGGGGGTGGCGCAGGACACGGCGGGCGCCGCGGTGGAGGCGATGGTCGGGCTCGGCGCCCGCCCCGACCGCATCGTGGCGCACCTCGGGCCGGCCGTCTGCCCCGGCTGTTACGAGGTGTCCGAGGAGGTCCGGGGCGAAGTGAGCGCAGCGGCCCCGGAGGCGTGGGCCGTCACCGGGCGGGGGACCCCGGCGGTGGATCTGCACGCCGGCGTGCGCTGCCAACTGGCGCGCGCGGGAGTCACCGCGGTGACGGCCGACACCAGGTGCTGTGTGGAGTCGGCGGACCTGTATTCGTTCCGCCGTGACGGGGTGACGGGTCGACACGGGATCCTCGCCCGGCTTCCGGAGCGCCCGTGAATTCGCGTCGCTCGGTCCTCGAGGCGAACCTCGCGACGGTCAGGGGTCGTATCACGGCCGCGTGCGCCGCGGTCGGCCGTGATCCCCGTGAGGTCACCCTGATCGTGGTCACCAAGACCTGGCCCGCGTCCGACATCCGCATCCTCGCCGAGCTCGGTGTGCGCGATGTGGGTGAGAACCGGCATCAGGAGGCGGTGGAGAAGGCGGCGGAACTCGCCGACCTCGACCTCACGTGGCACTTCGTCGGCCAACTGCAGCGCAACAAGGCCGGAGCGGTGGCGCGTTATGCCGACGTCGTCCAGTCGGTCGACCGTCCCGCCCTGGCCGTGGCCCTGGATCGCGGCGCACTGTCGGCGGGCCGGGAACTGACGGCCCTCGTCCAGGTGGCACTGTCCGAGGACGACGGCAGGGGAGGCGCGCGGGCGGACCGGGTGATGGAGGTGTGCCGCACGATCACTGCCGCCTCCGCCCTGCGGCTGGCCGGCCTCATGGCGGTCGCTCCGCTCGGGGAGGACCCCGCGACGGCGTTCGCACGACTGACCCCGCTGCGCGCGGAGGTCCGCTCGGAGTTCCCGGACGCCACATGGTTGTCGGCCGGGATGAGTGGCGATCTCGAAGCGGCCATCGCCGCCGGTGCGACACACGTGCGTGTCGGGGGCGCGGTGCTCGGGAGTCGGCGCGATGTCAGGTAACGTCGGACTGCGGGTCTCTCACCGGCAGTCCCTGATGGGGTACCGGTGGGGGCACGAGCGCCTCACTTCCCCGACCGAGGAGCGGATATGGCAACGGCGATGAAGCGACTGGGAATGTACCTCGGGCTCGTCGAGGACGACCCCGACTACCAGGGTGGCGGCTACGGCTACCACGAACAGACCACGACTCGGCCCGTCGAGCCGGTCACCGCTGCGACCGCGAGCGCGGGTGTCAGCACGCTGCCCCGCCGGGAGGGCCCGGCGCCGACTGTCGACCCCGCCATCGATCCCTACGCGATCCACACCATCCATCCGCGGTCGTACAACGACGCACGGCGCATCGGCGAGGAGTACCGGGCCGGGTCGCCGGTGATCATGAACCTGTCGGAGATGACCGATGCCGACGCCAAGCGCATCGTCGACTTCGCCGCCGGTCTGGTCTTCGCCATGCACGGGAGCATCGAGCGCGTCACGCAGAAGGTCTTCCTGCTGTCGCCGGCGAACGTCGACGTCAGGGACGCGCCTGCGGTGCAGCAGGCGCGCGACGGATTCTTCAATCAGAGCTGACGGATGGGCGCCTTTCTGGGACTGCTGGCCACGGTCCTCTGGATCTACTGGCTCATCCTGATCGGCCGACTGATCCTCGACTGGGTCCAGGTGTTCTCTCGGGACTGGCAGCCGAAGGGAATCCTGCTGGTGATCGCGGAGGCGATCTACACCGTGACGGACCCCCCGCTGCGTTTCCTCCGCCGATTCATCCCGCCGTTGCGTCTCGGGCAGGTCTCCCTCGACCTGTCCTTCCTCGTGTTGATCCTCGGCATCGGTATCGGGATCTCGGTCCTGTCGAACCTCGCGGCATCTGCGGCCTGAGCCCGATCCCGGTCGAGTCGACCGGGATCCCCGCTCACACCCGGTCCACCCAGACCCGGAACGTCCCGTCCTTGTCGGAGAAGCCGTCGTCGGTCCCCGTGGCGCGCTCGACCCGGGTGGCCAGCACCTCGCCGGCGATGAGGGCGTGATGCTCATCGATCGCCTCCGCGACAGTCGGGTCATCGGTGTTCCACCGCAGCACGATCCGGTCGCTCACGTCGAACCCCGAGGACTTGCGTGCCTCCTGAACGACCCGCACCAACTGGCGGGCGGTGCCCAGCCGCACCAGTTCCGGAGTGAGGTGCAGATCGAGGGCGACGGTCGCGCCGTCCTGACTGGCGACCGCCCATCCCTCGCGGGGGGTCTCGGTGATCACGACATCGTCGATGCCGACCGTCACGCCGTCCATCCCGTCGACATGCACCGATGCCCCCGGCTCATCAGGGGCCCGGAGTTGGGCCACCAGTCCGGCGGGGTCGAGGGCGGTGAGGGCGGCCGCCACGGCGGGGGTCTGCTTGCCGAAACGTGCTCCCAACGACCGGAAGTTCGGCTTGACGGAGACCTCGACCAGGTCTCCGGCCGCGTCCGACAGCGACTCGAGGTTCTGGCAGTTCAGTTCCTCTGCCACGAGCGCGCGCAACTCGGCGGACAGCCCGTCCCACCCCGGTGCCGACACCAGCGCGGCGGCCAGGGGCTGACGGGTTCCGATCCCGGCTTCTCCCCGTGCTGTGCGGCCGAGGTCCACGAGCCGACGCACGAGGTCCATGTCGCGCGACAGTTCCTCGTCGATGAGGTCGGCATCTGCGGTGGGCCAGTCGGCGAGGTGGACCGACTCCGGGCCCGTGTCCGCGTAGAGGTCCTGCCACACGCGTTCGGTGATGAACGGTGTGAGCGGGGCCATGGCGAGCGTCAGGAGGCGGAGGCACTCGTGCAGCGTGGCGAGTGCACCGGCATCGCCCTCCCAGAACCGCCGCCGCGACCGGCGCACGTACCAGTTCGACAGATCGTCGATGAACGACGCCAGTTCACGGCCGGCCCCCTGCGAGTCGAACCGATCGAGCAGATCATCGACCGTCGCCACCATCCGGTGTGCCCGCGAGAGCGCCCACCGGTCCATGACGTGCTCGGGGGGGACTGTTCCCCCGGGGTGCCAGTCCGACGCCCTCGCGTACAGGGCCTGGAAGGCGACGGTGCTCCAATAGGTCGAGAGCACCTTCCGCCAGACCTCGCCGATCGCCTGGTGCCCGACCCGGCGCGCCTGCCACGGGGATCCGCTGGCGAGCATGAACCAGCGCACCGAGTCCGCCCCGTGCTCGTCCATCAACTGCATCGGGTCCAGGACGTTGCCGAGGTGCTTGCTCATCTTCCGGCCCTCCTCATCGAGGATGTGACCGAGGCACAGCACGTTGCGGTAACTGGACTCGTCGAACACGAGGGTCCCGACCGCCATCAGCGTGTAGAACCACCCACGGGTCTGGTCGATCGCCTCGCAGATGAAGTCCGCCGGGTACGAGTTCTCGAACTGTTCCCGTCCGCGGTGGGGGAAACCGAACTGGGCGAACGGCATGGCACCTGAGTCGTACCAGCAGTCGATCACCTCGGGCACCCGGGAGGCTGGGACACCGCACTCGGGGCACGGGATGAGGACGTCGTCGACGTAGGGGCGGTGCGGGTCGAGGTCGGCGACATCCCGCCCCGCAAGCTCCGAGAGCTCCGCCAGTGAGCCGACGGCCGTCAGGTGGCCGGCATCGCAGCGCCAGATGGGCAGGGGAGTCCCCCAGTAGCGGTCACGGCTCAGCGCCCAGTCGATGTTGTTGCGCAACCAGTCGCCGTACCGGCCCCACTGGATGGTCGGTGGATACCAGTTCGTGCCCTCGTTCTGCGCCAGCAACTCGTCCTTGCGGTCCGTGGTACGGATGAACCAGGACGGCTGGGCGTAGTAGATGAGTGGTGTGTGGCACCGCCAGCAGTGCGGGTAGGAGTGCTCGTAGGGCTCGTGACGGAAGAGCAGTCCACGCAGGTCCAGGTCGGAGAGCAACGGCTGGTCGGCCTTCTTGAAGAACATTCCGCCGACCAGCGGCACCTCCGGCTCGAACGTCCCGTCGGCGCCCACCGGATTGACCATCGGGAGTCCGTACCCCTTGGCGGCGGCGAGGTCGTCGGCGCCGAACGCGGGAGCGATGTGCACGAGTCCGGTGCCGTCGTCGGTGGTGACGTAGTCCCCGCGGATCACGTAGTGGGCATCCGGCACGGGAACGAGGTCGAAGGGTGCGCGGTAGGGCAGAAGTTCCAGTTCCGTGCCGTCGACCTCGGCCAGGACGTCGTAAGTTCCCTCGCCCAGAACGCGTTCGGCGAGTTCGGCAGCGACGAGCAGGGTCTCGTCCCCGGCCCGGACCACCTGGTAGCGCGCGCCCGGTTGGACGGCCACGGCGACGTTGGACACCAGGGTCCACGGGGTCGTCGTCCACACGAGCAGGGTCAGCCCCGGGAAGCGCTCCAGGAGGTCCCCGCCTGTCACGGGGAAGCGGACATAGACCGACGGATCGACCACATCCTCGTAGCCCTGGGCGATCTCATGGTCCGACAGCCCGGTGCCGCATCGCGGGCAGTACGGGCTGACGCGGTGGTCCTGGGCCAACAGGCCCTTGTCGAAGATCTGTTTGAGGGACCACCACACGGACTCGATGTAGTCCGGGGACATCGTCCAGTAGGCACGGTCCATGTCGACCCAGTAGCCCATGCGTTCGGTCAGCTCGGTGAACTGGTCGACGTGCCGCAGGACCGACTCCCGGCACCGTTCGTTGAACTCAGCGACACCGAAGGCCTCGATGTCCTGCTTCCCGCTGAAGCCGAGTTCCTTCTCCACCGCCAGTTCCACGGGAAGGCCGTGACAGTCCCACCCGGCCTGGCGGGGGACGTGGTACCCCTTCATCGTCCGGTGTCGGGGAAACACATCCTTGAACACCCGCGCCTCGATGTGGTGGGTTCCCGGACTCCCATTGGCCGTCGGGGGACCCTCGTAGAAACTCCAGCGCGGACCGTTCTCGCGCTGGGCGAGGCTGCGGTGGAAGATGTCCCGCTCACCCCAGAAGTCGATGATCTGTGCCTCCATCGCGGCGGCATCGTCGATCCTGGCGGGGACGTCGCGGTACATGGGCCCTCCCTCGTGGCGGTGGTTCCGAAGGGACGACGCCGCCTGTGGAGCGGGCGCCGCGGTACCACCCTTCTTGCCCCTGCACGGCAGGAGCCTCTCGAGGTCGGTGCTGGGTCTAGTGGGCGGTCTCCCGCTGTTCTTCCAGCGACTCAGGGGTGATGTCGGACCACGGCTGGCCGCCGGACTCGCACCAACTCCGGTCGCTCATCGGCCAGGACCACGGACCGCGCGTCCCCATCGACGTCATCGCGATCGCGTTCAGGATACACACGGCCGGCCGGGGCGGGAGTCGCTGGACGGGCAGGAGGGTGCCCGCCGCAGCGGACATCCTCCTGCCCGTCGTGACGGGGTCGTGCGCCCCGTCCGGCTCACCCGTTGGCGGGAGTGCCGCCCGATCCCTTGACGTTGTACGTCTCGGTCATGGCGAATGCGGTGTAGGAGTCCCAACTGTTGCCGTTGGCAGTGGTCCAGACCCGCTTGGGGGCCTTGTACCGCAGCGAGATCTTTCCTCCTGCGTTCTTGACCTTCAGCAGGGTCGATCCCTGCCGCTTGAGGACGGTGGCCGTGGCGGGGTCGGCTCCCACCTTGACCGAGATGGGCTTCGCGGCGCTCGACTCGCAGCCACGCGGCAGGATCGTGTAGGTCATGCCGCGCTTCATCTTGCCCGGGAGTGTCAGGCAGTCCTCGGTCGACTGCTTCGCCGGACGTGACGTGCACAGGTTGGTCTTCAGGGTCCATTCCTTGTACTCGTCCGGGTAATCCGTGGACATCCAGTGCACACCGGTTCCCGTCATCGCCTCCCAACCCTTGTCGCCGGGGATCCCCGGGGTACCGGTGGGGTTGTCGCCCTTGGTCGCGGTATTGAACCAGACATTCATCTTGAGTCCGGCCGCGACGAACTCGGCCACGGTCTCCTTCGACAGGAGGATGTTGATGAGACCCGGCTGGGCGCCCTTGGGGACGTCAGAGGGTTTCGTCGAGATGGGGATCGACCCGCTGCGCAGGCCGAACCACATGAGGTCCCGCTTCTTGTCGTTCTTGTGCATCCAGTTGATGAACTCGGTCGAGAACCCGGCGCCCCAGGCATCCTTGCCGTACTTCTCGAGCGTGTCCCGATAGATCTTGAACAGCGTCGGGTCGTCGGCGTCCTTGTACTCGATGAACGATGGGAGATC
Source organism: uncultured Micrococcales bacterium (assembly GCA_903915555.1). Lineage (GTDB taxonomy): Bacteria > Actinomycetota > Actinomycetes > S36-B12 > CAIWTL01. Next base: position 7,274 of record CAIWTL010000305.1, read on the forward strand.
GCGGAATGCGAAGTACTCCAGGGCCTGCCGCAGCGAGGGGATCCGCTCTCCGTTGTTCAGGCGAACGTTCTTCCTGAGGTAGGCCCACGTGTAGTCGCTGACCTTGCCGGTGCCGTCCGTGGTCCGGTCGAGGGTCTCGTCGTGCATGATCACCGGGGCCTTGTCCTTGGTGAACCACACGTCGGTCTCCATGACGTCCACGCCGATGTTGGCGCCACGGATGAAGGCACCCATGGAATTCTCGTTCGCGTTGGTGACGTCGCCCTCGCCGCCGCGGTGGGCGACGGACTTGGGGCAGTAGGACGCCGCCGCCGAGACTTCGCCGGCTGCCGTGGGTGCTGCCGAGGCAGCGGACATGGGCAGCAGGGTCGACAGTCCGAGCGCGCCCGCGAGACCGAGATAGGTCCATGACTTGAGCTTCACACTCAACCTCCTGACAGGGGCGCCCCGGGGTGGCGCCTGATGAGTGAGAAGGTAGCCACATCGGGCTGTCGAAGCAGTCCGAACGGTCAGGTTGCGCTTCGTCACGGTTCCGGGGCGGCGCCGCGTCGGTTGTTGATCTGTCCGCGAAGGACACCTAGAGTGCGTCCGCTGCCAATGAGTTGATCAAGAGATGAGACCGCCATGGCCAGAAGCCCGATCGGAGGTCTCCGGCGTGCGGTGTCGGGGGCTGCCGGCAAGGTGACCCGCTCCCGTGCGGAATCGGGTCCGAGCACCGCCGCACCGGCCAAGAAGGCCGCACCCGCGAAGAAGGCCGCACCCGCCAAGAAGGCCGCACCCGCCAAGAAGGCCGCACCCGCCAAGAAGGCCGCACCCGCCAAGAAGGCCG
>CAIWTL010000306.1 GCA_903915555.1 uncultured Micrococcales bacterium
CGGAGGACCAGGAGGGAGCCCGGGGGCAGGAGGTCGACCCCACCGGCGACCGCATGTCGCAGGCGCCGGCTCACCCGATGGCGTTGCACGGAGTTCCCGACCCGTTTGGAGACGATGAGACCGACCTGGGGGGGATCACTGTTCCCGGGTCTGGTGAGCAGATGGCCGACGACCGACCCTGCCGGCAGACGGCGGCCCCTGCGGACAGCGGCGGCGAAGGCTCGACTGTCGGTGAGGCGGTGCTGCCGGGGCAGCATGGCGACCTCAGGCGGTCAGCTTGGCGCGACCGCGGGACCGGCGGGCATTGACGATCGAGCGGCCGGCCCTCGTGCGCATCCGCAGCCGGAAACCGTGCTTCTTGGCCCGGCGCCGGTTGTTCGGCTGGAACGTCCGCTTGGACATCGTGCTCTCCTGGAGATCTGGCCGACCTGACGGACCGACCGGGGAAGTCCGCTCGCCTCGTCACGGGCGAGCAACCCCCCTACCGTACGGAAGCTGCGGTCGGCAGGTCAAACCGCGGTAGGGGTGTTCCCGGAAGTGTGGCACCATACGAGAAACCTCCGGCTGGTATCCGTCGCGACACGCCGTCATGAACGAGAAGTTACGGAAATTGTTCGGATTCACCTTGACGACATCGGGGCGAGTGCGACTAAGGTCACACGGGCATCTGGAGGGAACCACCGTCACTCGGTCTGTTGGGGGCCTATGGCGGAGGGGAACGACTATCCACACCCTGTGCACAACGTTGTGAATCGTTATCGACAGGCAATGTGGTGGTCATGTGGGAACAACCGTTGGCGAGGGGCTGCACACCATGACGGATCTGAACGCGATCTGGCCGGACGTTCTGAGCGAGGTCGCCGACGGTGATGTCACACCCCATCAGCGAGCGATCCTCGAACTGACCTGTCCGGTCGGGGTGGTCGGTCACACGGTCGTCGTGGCCGTGCCGAATGACTTCACCAAGGACGCGGTCGAGACTCGGCACCGCATCCCCCTGGCCGACAGCATCGGTCGGCGCATGGGTCAGCGGGTCCAGCTGGCGTTGACCGTGGACCCGGCGCTGGCACCGGGTCCGGACGACGTGACGACGGATGTGGTGGCCGACGCGACCTACGCCCCCGCTGTCGAGCGTCCCGAGGCCCGGCTCGCCACCGACACCTACGTGATCCCCGAGGCGCGGGCGACATCCGTCACCGGTAATCCCCTCGCACCCCGCCAGGCCGACCGGACCTTCACCGACCCCGTCCGCCCCGGTTCCGGTGGCCCGGGCACCCCCAGGTTGGAGGAGAGCCGGCTCAATCCGCGGTACACCTTCGACACGTTCGTGATCGGGTCGAGCAACCGCTTCGCCCACGCGGCCGCCGTGGCCGCCGCCGAGCAACCGGCCCGCGCCTACAACCCGCTCGTCATCTACGGGGAGAGTGGGCTGGGCAAGACACATCTGCTCCACGCCATCGGCCACTACACGAAAGAGATGTACTCGGGCACCCGCGTCCGGTACGTCTCCAGCGAGGAGTTCACCAACGAGTTCATCAACTCGATCCGCGACGACAAGGCCGCCGTGTTCCAACGGCGCTACCGCGACGTCGATCTCCTGCTCGTCGACGACATCCAGTTCCTCAGCGGCAAGGTCCAGACGCAGGAAGAGTTCTTCCACACCTTCAACACGCTGCACAACAACAGCAAACAGATCGTCGTCACCTGCGACATCCACCCCCGACAACTGCCCGACTTCGAAGACCGGATGCGGTCGCGATTCGAGTGGGGTCTCATCACCGACGTACAGCCCCCGGACCTCGAGACCCGCATCGCCATCCTGCGGAAGAAGACCAACCAGGAGGGGATGAACGTCACCGACGACGTCTTGGAGTACATCGCCGACCGCATCTCCAGCAACATCCGCGAGTTGGAAGGGTCACTGATCCGCGTGACCGCGTTCGCCAGTCTCAACGGCGCGCCGGTGGACCGGGATCTGGCCCAGGACGTTCTCAAGGACCTCATCTCCGATCAGGCGCGGCCCGAGGTCTCCGCCGGTCTGATCATGTCCGAGGCTGCGCAGTACTACGGCTTCTCGATCGACGACCTCTGCGGGACCTCTCGCAGTCGGACCCTCGTCGTGGCACGCCAGGTGGCCATGTATCTGTGTCGGGAACTGACGGATCTCTCCTTCCCCAAGGTCGGTCAGGCCTTCGGTGGCCGCGACCACACGACGGTCATGCACGCCGAGCGCAAGATCCGCAAGGAGATCGCGACCCGGCGCAGCCTCTACAACCAGGTCGCCGACCTCACCGCCCGGATCAAGGCCGAGGCCCGCGCCAACCGATCCTTCTGAACGACCCAGGACCATCGGGCCGAGAACATGCCCAGCCGTAACGCGCCGGATGTTTGCCGGACACATTCTTGGGATAGGAGTGAATGGTGAACCTTCCCAAAGTCTCTGCTGCCGTAGTGGCCGCAGCCGTCGTCGCCATCGCCGCCGAGAGTCTGCTGTCACACGAGTGGGGACACCGCGTCCACGATCTCTACCGCTGAACGCGCAGCGCGCGGCGCGGCCCTGGGTCGCCCCCCGCGCGGTTGGATCGCCGCACCGGCATCCGGTGGCCCCGACACCGCCGGATTGGAGTCCCCTTCCGATACCGCGCGCCTCACGGCGCGATCGTGAGCGCGAGGAAGCCGGCGAACACCACCAGGTGGACACCGCCCTGGATGATCGTTGCCCGACCCGGAACGACGGTCAGGATGCCCAGCGCACCGGTCAGGGCCACCAACACGATGCCCACCGGGGGTAGCCCGAGGACCAGGCTGCCGTCCATCCAGATGGAGGCCATGGCGATGACCGGCACCGTCAGTCCGATGCTCGCGATGGTCGATCCGTAGGAGAGGTTCAGCGCGATCTGCATCCGACCGCGCCGCGCTGCCCGCACCGCTGCGATGGACTCCGGCAGTAGGACCAGCAGGGCGATCACCACCCCCACCACGCCCAGCGGCAACCCCGCTCCCACGACAGCGGCCTCCAGGGCGGGCGACACCGTTTTTGCCAAGCCCACCACTGCCACCAGGGACACCAAGAGCAGAACCCCGCTGATGGCCGTCTCACCGTCGCTCGGGCAATCGGCATGAGCTTCCGGATCGTCTCCCAGGGGCAGGAAGTAGTCGCGATGCCGGATGGTCTGGGCGAAGACGAACAAGCCCCACAGCATCAGCGAGGCGACCGCGACGAACCCCAGTTGCCCGGTGGTCAGGGTGCCCGGTGACGACGACTCGGTGAACGTCGGTAACACCAGGGTGAATGTGGCGAGCGCGATCACGGTCGCGAAAGCTGCTCGACTGCCCTCGGCGTTGAAACGTGTCACCGGGCGCCGCACCACCGCGACCAGGAAGGACAGGCCCACGATGCCGTTACAGGTGATCATCAGAGCCGCGAACACGGTGTCCCTGGCCAGGGTGGCCGTGCCGTCCCCTCCGCTGAGCATCAGCGTCACGATCAGTCCCACCTCGATCACGGTCACCGCCACCGCCAGCAGCAGGGAACCGAAGGGCTCACCGACCCGATGCGCCACGACCTCCGCATGGTGGACCGCAGCGATGACCGAAGCCCCCAGGAGGATGGCCGCCAGGGCGATCAGCCAGCCAGGGCCGTATCGACCCCACGACACTGCGAGGAGAGCGATCGCGGCGACCGGCACGGCGACAGTCCACCAGCGTCTCCACTCCATGGGCCGATACCCTGTCATGATCTGCGATGGGGTGGCCTCCGACACAGACCCGAGATGACCGGTAGTCCACCGACGGACACCCATGAGGCCAGCGTATGGCCGGCCGGGTACGCCGGATCCGACCGACGAACTACACAGGTGCAAGATGTGCACCCGCTGTTCACCCGCTGCGGATCGACACGGTTGTCATTCGGGATCGTCGAGCACAACCCCGGTGACGGGTGCCGACCATCCACCGCCGTCCACAGTTCATGTGATCGGCGCCCACAGCCCCTGAGGATCACGCCGCGCCACGGGTCCGCCTGACCCGTGGGTTGTCCACACTGTCCCCAGTACCGATGACGATGACGACCTCTACCCATCAATGGATCAATCCCTCATCTGATGGTGTGGGGATGACGAACCCAAGACGAACCGCAGTGCTATCGGCGGATCGGCGGGCACCTCGGCAGGCTGTCGCGGCGAAGGACTCCGCCCCGCCGGGACGCCGACCCATGAGCCTCGTTCTCCGTGGCTGATCCGTGTGTAAGTATTGGCCACCGGTCGGGGTTACCGGATCGTGACCGTGGGAGGGCGCATGAAGATCAGGGTGGAGCAGGAGGAACTGGCGGAGGCCGTGGCGTGGACCGCCCGCACCCTTCCCAGTCGGCCCACGCAGCCGATCCTCACCGGTGTCAAGATCAGCGGCGAGGGTGACTCGATCCGGCTGTCCGCCTTTGATCTGGAGGTCTCGTCGAAGGCCGACGTCCCGGCGACCGTCGACGAACCCGGGACCGTCGTCATCAACGGCCGACTGCTCGCCGAGATCGCCAAGGCCCTGCCCGCACATCCCGTCGAACTCAACCTGGAGGGTGGGTTCGTGAATCTGCGCTGCGGGCGATCCAGCTTCGGATTGCCGACGATGGCGGTGGAGGATTATCCCGAGCTTCCGGAGCTGCCCCCGCATGCGGGACAGGTGGCGGCCGCCGATTTCGCGGCCGCGGTGTCGCAGGTCGCGGTTGCAGCCAGCCGGGACGACACGCTGCCCGTGCTGACGGGCATCCGTGTCGAACTGAGTTCCGGGACCATGAGACTCGCCGCCACCGACCGTTACCGGCTGGCCGTGCGGGACATCCCGTGGCAGCCCGTGTCCGGTGGCGACCACCACGCACTCGTCAA
>CAIWTL010000307.1 GCA_903915555.1 uncultured Micrococcales bacterium
ACCTGCTCTACATCGATCTGCACCTCATCCACGAGGTCACCAGCCCACAGGCCTTCGATGGCCTGCGCGCGGCATCTCGACCGGTGAGGCGCCCCGATCTCACACTCGCCACCGAGGACCACAACGTCCCCACCATCGACATTGACCGGCCCATCGCCGATCCGATCAGTCGCACCCAGGTCGATGCGCTGCGGGCCAACTGCGCCGAGTTCGGTGTGCCACTCTTCCCGCTGGGTGACGCGGAGCAGGGCATCGTCCACGTCGTCGGGCCGCAGTTGGGTCTCACCCAGCCGGGCATGACCGTGGTCTGTGGGGACTCCCATACGTCGACCCACGGGGCCTTCGGCGCCCTTGCCTTCGGCATCGGCACGAGCGAGGTGGAGCATGTCCTCGCCACCCAGACACTACCGCTGAAGCCCTTCAAGACGATGGCGGTGACCGTCGACGGTGAGCTGCCCGACGGCGTCACGGCCAAGGACGTCATCCTCGCCGTGATCGCCGAGATCGGGACCGGAGGGGGCCAGGGCCACGTCATCGAGTACCGCGGCTCCGCGATCGAGTCCCTGTCGATGGAGGAGCGGATGACCATCTGCAACATGTCGATCGAAGCGGGTGCGCGCGCGGGCATGATCGCCCCTGACCGGACGACGTTCGACTACCTCCAGGGCCGCGAGCGGGCGCCGCGGGGTGCCGACTGGGATGCGGCAGTGGAGTACTGGAGCGGTCTTCGGTCAGACGATGATGCTCGGTTCGACCGGGAGGTCGTCATCGACGCTGCTTCGCTGAGCCCGTTCGTCACGTGGGGGACCAATCCCGGCCAGGGGCTGCCGTTGGACGCGCAGGTACCCGACCCCGAGGACTTCGAGGACGAGGTGGAGCGGCATGCGGCCACCCGTGCCCTCGAATACATGGGGCTCACCCCGCGCACCCCGTTGCGTGACATCGCGGTGGACACCGTGTTCGTCGGGTCGTGCACCAACGGACGCATCGAGGACCTGCGGGCGGTCGCCGACATCCTCAGAGGCAGGACCGTCGCCGAAGGGGTGCGGATGCTCGTGGTGCCCGGCTCGGTCCGGGTGCGGCGGCAGGCGATGGAGGAGGGGCTCGACGAGGTCTTCGCCACCGCCGGAGCCGAGTGGCGCGAAGCGGGATGTTCGATGTGCCTGGCGATGAACCCCGACAAGCTGACCCCGGGGGAGCGGGCCGCCTCGACCTCCAACCGCAACTTCGAAGGACGACAGGGCCCCGGCGGCCGCACCCACCTGGTGTCGCCCCAGGTCGCGGCCGCCACTGCGGTCGTCGGTCGTCTCGCAGCGCCCGCCGACCTCGAGCCCGTTGACTGAGACGTCCCGATATCCCGGGCGAATCCGCTCACCACGAACAGACAGGAGCAGGACATGGAAGCCTTCACCGTCCACGAAGGGACCGCAGCCCCGCTGCGCCACAGCAACGTCGACACCGACCAGATCATCCCGGCGGAATACCTCAAGCGCATCACCCGCACAGGTTTCGAGGACGGACTGTTCGCGGCGTGGCGTGGTGACCCGGATTTCGTTCTGAACCGGCCCGAGCACAGGGGCGTCAGCATTCTGATCGCCGGTCCCGACTTCGGTACCGGTTCGTCACGGGAGCACGCCGTCTGGGCCCTGCAGGACTACGGGTTCCGCGTTGTCGTGTCCGCGCGATTCGCCGACATCTTCCGCAGCAACGCGGGCAAGAACGGGTTGCTGCCCGCGCTCGTCGACCAGTCGACCGTTGAGCGCCTCTGGGAGATCGTCGAAAGCGAACCCGACACCCCGGTGGTCGTGGATCTCGAAGCGCAGCAGTTGCGGGTCGGGGATCACGTCGCCGACTTCGATGTCGACCCAGCGGTGAAGTGGCGGCTTCTCAACGGTCTCGATGACATCGCCATCACGCTGTCGCACGGCGACGACATCGACGCCTACGAGCAGCGTCGTCCTACCTTCACGCCTGTCACATCGCCCTGACGCCGTGGGGCGCCCCGGACACCCGATGGCCCTGGATTTCCTTGCGCCGCAAGCGTTTCGGTGTCGATGGGTGTGGGTACGAGCGCCATGGGTCCGGCGTGCCGACTTACCGAACCGGCACACACGGGCTACCGTGCACATGATCGGCCGGGCTGTGACCCGGCCGTGAACGCCCACCGACGAAAGGTTTCCGAGTGAACAGGGCAGAACTGATCGACAACATCGCCGAGCGTCTCGAGCAGAGCCGCAAGGAGGCGGCCGAGACTCTGGACGCCGTCGTCGACGAAATCAAGAAGGCCG
>CAIWTL010000308.1 GCA_903915555.1 uncultured Micrococcales bacterium
GCTACGGCTCATTTCCGGGACGAACGTGAGCTGATCCACCGTCAGAAGGTCGTGCTGGACGATGATCGGGAGGTTCTGGGTGTCGAAGGGGAATAGACGAAGGTCCGGTTGAAAGACAAAAGTGGCGGACACGCGCCACCACTGATTGGTGCTGTCATCGAGTGACACCTCAGACGTGTACGAGTTCGCGTTGACGAGGTCCCAGCCATCGGGCTGGCACGGAGTCGAGCACATGACCCCGAGGTAGAAGTTGGCATGGAAGGTCCCGTCTTCCAGGTCTACATTCGACAGGCTCTTCACGACGATCCCCAGTCGGGCGGTCGCATCCGGGGCATCCGCAGTGGGCGCAGTGCCCATAGGAGCACTCGCGCGAGCGGGAGTAGCCGAGGCAAGGAAGCCAGACGCTGCCACTGCCACGAGCAGAGCAGCCAGCCAGGCCACTGGGTTGCGGATCCCGACAAGCCCCGCCTGCGCCAACGAGGGCCCCCTTCTCCGGCTGGTGTGCATGGACTGCGGCCGGTGGACTACTGAGTTCAGCCTCTTGTCAACTTGATGGTGACGTCGATCTCTCCGAAGCCTTGACCCGCACGGAAGATCGGCTTGCCGAAACCGGCGTTCATCGCGTCGACCACGATTTGGTTCTTCGTGAGGGTGAGGTCGCCGCTCCAACGCTGCTTTGTGATCTTCCCCTTCTTCGATGTGTCGCGCATGTTCCAGCCCGTGATGGTGAATATGTCCACCGATGTGCCACTCACGGAGATCGTCATGGTTGCCGTGCCGTCATCGTTGGTGGTGATGACTGGATTGGTCCCGGCTCGGGTGCCGCCCTCAAGCATGATTCCGTTGCCCTCCACACCCACGACCGGGAAGGACAGGTGATTGCCAGCCTTCTTGGCTGGAGGCACAACGACGATGGCCTTGGAGATCTTCTTGAGCGACTTGTCCAGCGTGATCACCGCAACCCCTGAGTACGTCGTCTTCTTGACGATCGGGGCGGCGGATGAGGAGGTTGCTACGACTGCAAGGCCAGCTCCTGTGACAAGGAGGGCAGTCATGGTGCTAATGACCTTGGTGACGGAGTTCATGAGACCTTCCCATCGCGACTCGGGGGATTGGATCGTAGCCGCTCCTGGGTTGCCGATGGCGGCCGTTGGCTCGAAGTGGGCCGCCTAGGATGATGGTGAGCGCTACAGGCCATCGCTACTGCGGGGGTCTGACTGGGCGACGCACTAGGAGCAGCAGGGAAGGCCAAGTGGAGATCAGCCTCGATGACGCCTACGCGCTGAGTTCCCCGGAGCAGGCACGGCAGTTCTACGCGAAGTGGGCTGCGACCTACGAGACGGAATTCGTGGTGTCAGCGGGCTACCTGCATCCGAGGGTGATTGCCGAGATCTTTGACTCGTGTGTCCCGGACGTCGCGTCAGCGGTGGACGCCGGAGCCGGCACGGGGCTGGTCGGCGCTTTCCTGTGCAGACTGCGACCTGCGATCGCCCTTGATGGCATCGACCTCTCGGCAGAGATGCTTGCCGTAGCTGACGCCAAGGGGGTCTACCGCCATCTCTATGAGCGCGATCTCACGCGGCCGGTGCTCGATACCGCAGCGCCGTACGACGCCCTGATCAGCA
>CAIWTL010000309.1 GCA_903915555.1 uncultured Micrococcales bacterium
AGTGGATCACCAGTGTGGGGGTCCGGATGTGGGGGAGGAAGTCCATCGCCGAGTTGACGCGGTAGTACTCCGCGGCGTCGACCCACCCGTTGCGCGGAGCCGTCACCACGTCGTCGAAATCGGGCAGTGACGTGGCGCCGCGGATTCCCTCGATCTCCTCGGATGTCAGCAGTGGCGTGCCGTCGGGGCCCGGCTTCGTGGCCTCCTTCCGGAGCTGGCGGACGAGGAAGCGCTCGTAGGCTCCCCCGGCGGCATTCGTCAGGAACGTCGCCCCCTCGGTCAGGTCCAGGGGCGGTGACACCGCGACGGCGGCCGGCACCCGCAACCCGCCCATCGGTTCGCCCAGCATCTTCAGCGCGGCAGCGCCGCCCAGGCTGAAGCCCATGACCGCGACCCCGGGCACGCCCTCGGGCTCCCGCTGAAGTGCCTCGACCGCGCGACGCAGATCCTCGGTGCGGCCGGCGTGGTACATGTTCCGCGTCGTGTGGGCGGACAGCCCGGCGCTGCGCAGGTCGATCCGCGCCACGGGGAAACCGGCCCACAGCAGGCCGAGGGCCGTCCCCAGTACGTAGTCGGAGTCGGCCGACCCGCCGAGGCCGTGGATCAGCATGACGAGCGGTGCGCCGGGGCGACGGCGTCGGGGGCGGTGGACCTGGACGATCAGACGGTCGCCCGTCCCGTCGGCCAGGTCGACGGACACCACCCGGCGCAACCCGAACCGGTCCACGGGGTAACGTCGCCGAACGAGTCGGCTGCGCACCGTCTGAAGATGGCCCGATGACCAGCCCCGGGCAGTCCGGAACGAGGCGTTCACCACGGAGTCCTCGACGCTCACGACGTCAGCGTGCCAGGCGCCCATCACCCTACGGAACCCGGGTGGGTCACGACAGAGGTGTGGTGAGGTCCGCCACGTGACGCGTCAGGATCACTCGCACCCGCTCCGGCGTCATCCGGGTCGGAGAACTCACGACCTGCAGGGCTAGGCCGTCCACGAGGGCGTGCAGTCGTCCCGCCTCATCCTCGACCGACCGCCCGGCGCCCAGCAGGCCGGTGTCGGCCATGCGAGCGAGGCCCCATTCCAGAGCATCGTTGACACGGTCGTTGAGGCGTTCGAGGATCTCGGAGTTGTCGGGGGACGTCGCGGCGAGATGCAGCCACAGTTCGGCCTGGGCCCGCCGTTCCGCCGAGTCGGGGATGGCCAGTGACAGAGCTGAGACGATCGTCGATACGTCGGCGTCGTCCAGATCCAGCTGCGAGGTGCGGCCTTCGCTCTCGTCCATGACCTGTTCGATCGCGGCGGCGACGAGGGCGGCCTGGGAGGGGAAGTAGTGAGCGAGGCTGGATTTCGACACCCCGGCCTCGGCGGCGACGGAGCGCACGGACACCGCGGCCGCGCCCTGCTTGTCCACGACACGCCACAGGGCCGCGAGAAGTTCTTCCCGGCGTTCGCCGTGGTCGACGATCTTCGGCATGGGGCTCCCGGGCAACAGTCGGACGGGTCCAGTCTGCCGTACGCGACGGTCCGGTGAGGGTCAGCCGGGGAGAGTCGCCCGGTCCACGCTGCCGGCGGTCCCGGTGAGATCGAGGTCGGCGGGGTTGGCCGATGAGTCCCACGGCAGCCGCGGCCAGCCCAGCAGTTCGAGCAGGCGCCGGTCGGCCTTCGCATAGCGCCGGCGCAGATCCGCGCGGGTCGCGGGATCCATCGGGGGCCGCTCCCGGTCACGCACGACGTAGTCACGACCGACCATGCGCCGGAGCATGCGCGTCGGGGTGCGCCGCTGCAGATCCCGTTCCTCCCGGCGACTCAGTGCCCGGTAGCGGTTGACCTCGGGGAGCATGAGTTCAGGGGCCTCCGCCGGGTCGAGTCCCACATGCCGCATCACCGCACCGATCTCGCCGGTCGGGTCGGCGGTGAGTTGCTCGAGCGTGGTGACGAGCAGATTCTCGCCGTAAGCGCGCTGGAGGGGGCGTACCTGGGCCACGTAGCGTCCGCGGTCGAAGTAGGAGAACCGCCTCGCGTCGAGGGGGTTCCCCGAGGCGAGGCGCTGCGGCTCCGCCGCAAGAGCCTCCTCGAAGGTCGGCAGGTCCTCCTGGTTGCGCCGCGAGTGCCAGTAGTGCGAGTAGGCCCGCGACACGGGGTCCCGGAGGACGAGGACGACCTTCACCTCGGGCAGCGTGCGGATCATCCGACGCCGTGCGGTGGCTCCGTAGCTGTAGACGGGAGTGGCCTCACCCGTCATCTGGCCGGGGGAGAGGTCGGGGAACTGATCGGCGTACCAGCTGGTGCCGCGCCGCCAATGCTGGTCGAAGAAGTGGATCTCCTTGTGCTTGGGCCGCAGGACCCGCGG
>CAIWTL010000310.1 GCA_903915555.1 uncultured Micrococcales bacterium
ATCCCCGACCTGACACAGGATGTACTCACCTTCACTCCGTACGGCCCCACGTTCCCGCGGGCTTCCGGAGAGCTCCCCAACCGAGGGTGGCCCGGACCCAACGACGCACCGGAAGCTGGGGTCACCGTCGTCCTGGAGGAGGGCGGCGGCTCCATGAAGGCGAGGGCGACGTTCGCGGTACGTGTCAACGGCGACAACGCGGCACTGCGGCGGATCACGACCAAGGTGGGTGACGAGGACCGGGGCTTCATGGTGTGTGATCCCGACAAGGCTCCCGGCGCCACCACCCTCAAGGTGAACGGAGAACAGGCGATCGTGTGCAGCCCCGTTGCCAACGGCGCCGCCGTGAGCGACGACAAACCGTTGGTGAACGCGCCGATCACCGATCATTGCTACCGCGGGCTTCTCAACAACTGCACTCCCAACCAATTCGGGCGCTTGGGTATCGCGTTGAAGGGGCAGAACGGGTTCCAGTGGACGGTCCCGTCTGCTGACGGCAACTACCAGAAACTCTTCGTCAACGAACCCCGGGACTGCTCCAAGGAGTCCGATGCGGGCAAGAAGGAGCAGTGCGAGCAGTACAACAAGGTCGAGGCCGGCGGATACAAGTGGTTCTACGACCAGATGCGGGACTCGGACTGGTCGTCCATGGACCTCGGCGCGGGATACTTCAGTTGGTACCGCGCGCCGACGGTCGGGCCCGATGGGGTGCGGGAGCGCGACGGCAAGCCGATTCTGGTGACCACCCCGCTGCCCTACAATCCGGACAACTCGGATGCCACCACCATCAAGAACGTGGATCTCACCTGTCCGGCCGATTTCGGCTTCAACTCCGATGCCACCGAGAACACCACGGAGGTCAAGGATCTCCTCAAGGTGAATCTCCCGATCTTCGGGGAGGTCGACTTCCGGAAGTTCATCACGGACTTCAACCCGGCGGTACCGTTCCGGGACAAGATCAGGGACGCCATCGACAAGCAGACCGGCAAGATCGAGGACGTGGCGAAGTCCTATTGGAGGAAGGTGAGCGGGTCCGGGAAAACCGTTGACGAGGTGCTGAAGGAGACTCGACCGCCGGAACCGGAGAAGTACGATCCGGGCAATCCGTGGATCCCCGACCCCAAGGGCTACTACAAGGCACTGGCGCTCTCACCCACCGCGTCCCAGCAGGAGGTGACGCCCGCCTACCGCACGCAGTACAACATCTGGTTCGCGGCCAAGTGGAAAGAGCAGAGCGTCTCCAAGGAGATGCAGGAGGCCGTCAAGCAGCGCCAGGAGTGGATCGAGCGGGCCTTCGAGGTGCTGAGTGATCCGCAACTGCGCCGTGAGTACGACATGAGCGGACGCGGGCCGCGGGTGGATGAGGTGAACGAGGTGAGTGCGGCGGCCGGTCCGGTCACGGCTCAGGGGTTGGACTTCATCACCGATCCGCTCATGGGGCTCATCGAGGGGCTCTGGTCGTCAGGTCTGGACAAGGTGAAGGCCCAGTTCCTGCGGAATAGCAAGATCACTTTCAACACGACCAAGGTGCCCTTCCGGATGTACCAGGACGATGCTCGCGGTCGGATCGGAACTGCCTACCGACAGACGTCCCGAGGCGCCAACTATGCGCACGGTGACTGGAAACACGGTGGATTCTTCGAACGTATCGAACTGGCACCTTCCGTCTCGGCGGTCCCCGGGGGCATGGTGTCGAACCCGGGTAGTTTCGATCAGGGCACCCGCCGCTTCACACCCGGTTACAGCAAGGGTCGGATGTCCGTCTACGGGAAACAGGGCAGAGCCTTCATCGTCTGCAACAACTTCAAACTCGGCAAAGCGTCTGCAAGTGGGCTGAGTGAGCAGCCAGGTGGGGCGGGAAGGCGCATCCGGGTCGGGGCCGCAGAGACGGGGCCAAAGGCGGACGACAATCCCTTCATCTTCCCCGGGCAGTTGGTGGCAGAGAACCGGATAACCCTGGACTGGCAACCAACCTCCACGCTCTACGTGAAGAACGAGACGCAGGACCGGATCCGCACCAATGTGCTCGCGTACTGGCGGCTCAGGGAAGACGCGAGCATGCCCAATCTCCAGCGGAATCTCGCACCCGGAGAGGGGGAACGGACCGTCTTCGGACCCGAGAAGGCCAGTTTCAACTATCCTGAACCCATGGGCCAGATTCTGCTGTGGGCCGCCAAGGATCCGGACCGGGACGGCTGGTATGACCGATTCGTCTTCGGCAACCTATCGGTGCAGTCTCGGAAGGTCGGAAAGGATCGAGCCCACCTCTACCAGACCAAGTACAACCTGCGGTGGGACCTCGAGAAGAAGGGAAATGACCTGTACCTGTACATCCGCTGAGCCAGGGTGGGCAGCATAGGGCGCAGGGAGTCAGACGACAGGGGTCATGCCACTAGGCTGCGGGCGTGACGCCACTCATCCCCCGCGAAGCTCTGTACGGCAATCCGGAACGTGCCGACGTCCAGATCAGTCCCGACGGCTCACATCTGAGTTGGCTGGCGCCGGTGGACGGGGTACTCAACGTCTGGGTAGCGCCCGTCGGCGATGTGGAATCCGCCCGCCCCGTCACGACCGACACCCGGCGCGGGATCCGCTCGCACGACTGGGCCTACACGAACCGCCACATCCTCTTCCCCCAGGACAGCGGTGGTGACGAGGACTTCCACCTCTTCAGTGTCGACATCGACTCCGGCGCCCAGATCGATCTGACCCCGTTCCCGGGAGTCTCGGCGGGGCTGTCGGCCCGTAGCCGGGAGCATCCGCGGCACATCCTCGCCGACGTCAACAACCGGGTGCCCGAATTGCACGATGTCCTCAAGATCGACATCACGAACGGGGAGTCCGAGGTCCTGATCGAGAACCCCGGATTCGTCCAGTTGATCGCCCGTGACGATCTCACCGTGCCCCTCGCCATGGCGATGAGGGAGGACGGCGGCAGCACCATCTTCCGTAACGGGCCGGACGGATTCACTCCACTGCTCGCGATCGAGATGGCGGACACCCTCACCACGGCACCCGTCGGTTACACCGAGGACGAAGGCTTCTACCTGCTCGACAGCCGTGGCCGGGACAAGGCGGCGCTGTTCCAGGTCTCGTTGGAGGACGGGACAGGCGATGTGATCTTCGCCAGCGACGTCGCCGATGTGTCGTCAGCTCTCGTGCACCCGACGACCAAGGTCGTAGAGGCGGTCGCGGTCAACCACCTGCGCAACGAGTGGACCGCGATCGACGACGCGACTGCGGCGGATCTCGCGACGTTGGCGGAGGTCGATCCCGGGGAATTGGTGGTCCTGAGTCGCACGGACGCTGACGACCGATGGGTCGTCGCGTTCGTCTCCGACAGTGGGCCCGTCACCTACTACCTGTACCACCGGGGCACCGGTCGCGCGGACTACCTGTTCGCCAACCGCAGCGACCTGGACCGCTACCGCCTGGTCCCCATGCATCCGGTCCTCATCCGCACTCGCGACGGGCTCGACATGGTGGCGTACCTGACCCTGCCGCACGATGAGGATCCGGCGGCCACCGGTCGTCCCGACCGCCCGCTTCCGATGGTCCTGGACGTCCACGGCGGCCCCTGGGCGCGCGATGAGTGGGGGTTCAATCCCGAACATCAACTGCTGGCCGACCGCGGGTACGCGGTCATGTCGGTCAACTACCGGGGGTCCACCGGCTTCGGCAAGGAGTTCCTCAACGCCGGGAACGGCGAATGGGCCGGCAAGATGCATCACGACCTCATCGACGCGGTGGAATGGGCCGTGGGAGAGGGGGTCGCGGACCGGGAGCGGGTCGCCATCTACGGCGGGAGTTACGGTGGCTACGCGACGCTCGTCGGGTTGACCATGACTCCGGATGTGTTCGCCTGCGGGGTGGACATCGTCGGGCCGTCCAACATCCTCACCCTCCTAGACTCGATCCCCGCGTACTGGCAGCCGATGATCCAGATGTTCAAGGACCGGGTGGGGGACTTCACGACGGAGTCGGGGCGTGAGTTCCTAACCGCCCGCTCGCCTCTCACCTACGCCGACCGGATCACGCGACCCCTGCTGATCGGCCAGGGAGCCAACGACCCGCGCGTCAAGCAGGCCGAGTCGGAACAGATCGTGGCGGCCATGGCGGAGCACGGCATCCCGGTCACTTACGTCCTGTTCCCGGATGAGGGACACGGTTTCGCCGAGCCTGCGAACCGGCTCAGTTTCTTCGCCGTCACCGAGGCTTTCCTGGCACAGCACCTCGGTGGGCGGGCCGAGCCGTACGGCGAGGTCTTTGCCCGATCCAGCATCACGGTTCCCGCGGGGGGATCCCAGATCCCCGGGCTCGCCGAGGAGTTGGGGTCGGACTCCTGAGACTCACGCCGACGGGGGCGGGGCCTTCGAGGCGTCGGTGGGAGCGGCCGGGTCCCCAGTGGTCTGATCCGGAGTGGTCTGGTCCGGGGTCGTCTGGTCCGGAGTC
>CAIWTL010000311.1 GCA_903915555.1 uncultured Micrococcales bacterium
CGGGAGTCGAGATCGGACGCATCCCCGTCGACTCGATCTATTCGCCGGTCCTCAAGGTCACCTACAAGGTCGAAGCCACACGCGTCGAGCAGCGCACCGACTACGACCGGCTCATCCTCGACGTGACGACCAAGCCGTCGATCCTGCCCCGTGACGCCGTTGCCTCGGCGGGCCGCACGCTGGTCGAACTCTTCGGCCTCGCCCGCGAGCTGAACGTCGAGGCCGAGGGCCTCGACCTCGGGCCGTCGCCGGACGACGAGCAGGCCAGCGAGCAGCTCAACACCAGCATCGATGCCCTGAACCTGTCGGTGCGCTCCCACAACTGCCTCAAGCGCGAGGGCATCGCCACGGTCGGTGAGCTCGTCACGCGTTCCGAGGCCGACCTGCTCGACATCCGCAACTTCGGCAGCAAGTCGATCGACGAGGTGAAGGTCAAGCTGTACGAGCTGGGTCTCGCCCTGCGTGACAGCCCGCCCGGGTTCGATCCCAGCCAGGTCGTCTACTACGGCGACGATGACGCCGGATACGCCGAGACCGAGCAGTACTGACCTGATCCGCAACCTTGACGAGGAGTTCCGATGCCCACCCCGACAAAGGGAGCCCGGCTGGGCGGCAGTCCGGCGCACCAGCGCCTGATGTTGGCCAACCTGGCGACCGCGCTGTTCGAGAACGGCCGCATCACCACCACCGAGGCGAAGGCCCGGCGGCTGCGCCCGTTCGCTGAGCGCCTGGTCACCAAGGCCAAGCGCGGGGACCTGCACGCGCGACGCCAGGTCGCTGCCGTGATCCACGACCAGTCGGTCGTGCACGTGCTGTTCACCGAGATCGGCCCCAGCTACGCGGGACGTCAGGGCGGCTACACCCGCATCACCAAGATCGGGCCCCGCAAGGGCGACAACGCCCCCATGGCCGTGATCGAGATGGTCGAGCCGCTCGCCGAGCAGACGGTCGCCGAGGCGACCGCCGCCACGAAGCGCGCCGCCAAGGAGCAGGCTGCCGCGGCGGCCGCTTCCGCCGCCCCGGCCGAGAACGAGGCGGAGAAGACCACGGAGGAGATCCTCGACGAGACTGCCGCCGAGATGGCGGAACTTGCCGAGGAGAACGAGGATGCCGTGGTCGACCAGGCGGAGGCTGTCACTGCCGAGGTCGACGCCGAGGCCGGGACCGCGGCCGACGGTGACGATGAGGCGGCCGACTCCGGCAAGTGACCACCCGACTGGTCGTCACCCTGGGCTATGACGGCTCGGGTTTCGCGGGCTGGGCCCGGCAACCCCATCTGCCCACGGTCCAGGGTGCTCTCGAGTCGGCTCTGCAGGTCATCGATCCGTCGATCGGTCCCGTCACCTGCGCGGGACGTACCGATGCAGGGGTACACGCCCGTGGCCAGGTCGTGCACGTGGATGTCCCCGCTCGACTGTGGGAGTCACGGGGGCCGCAGCGGCTGCTGGCCCAACTGAACCGGCTGACCGATGAGCGCATTCACGTGCACTCCGTCGCCGAGGCCCCCACCGGGTTCGATGCGCGGTTCTCGGCGCTGTCCCGCACCTATTCGTATCGGCTGTGTGACGATCCCGCCGGCTGGGACCCGCTGTTCCGCGGCTGGGTCACGATGCACCGCCGCCCCCTCGACACGTCTCTCATGGCGGTCGCGGCCGAGGAGCTCGTCGGCGAGCACGACTTCGCGGCGTTCTGCCGACCCCGGGAAGGAGCCTCGACGATCCGCCGGATCGTGCGGACCGATGTCCACCGTGACGGGGGCAGGCGCGTGGTGGTGACCCTCGAGGCGGACGCCTTCTGCCATTCGATGGTGCGGTCGGTCGTGGGCGCCCTCGCCGCCATCGGAGAAGGGCGACGCGACCCGGCGTGGATGGTCCAGTTGCTGACCGCGGCGAGGCGCGACTCCCGCGTCATGGTCATGCCGCCGCACGGTCTGGTCCTCGAATCGGTGCGTTACCCCTCGGACGACCTGGTGGGGGAGCGGGCGGTGCTCACCCGCAACTTCCGCGGTCGATCTGCGGAGTCTTGATCGAGCCACTCGCCGACGCTGCCGCGCCGCACTTCGCGGTACCTGCGGGGAAGGGCTACACCGGATGCATCGCCGTCCTCCGCTCTGCCAAGGTGCGGTATCGGCTCGCGTCCGTGTGCGGGCCTCCGAGGAGGAACGTATGCGCGTGGTGGTTGCTCTGGGTGGGAACGCTCTTCAGAAGCGGGGGGAGCCCATGACCGTCGAGAATCAGCGGGACAACGTGCGGACCGCCTGTCGCGCCCTCAGCCCCGTGGCGATGGAACACGAACTCGTCATCTCGCACGGCAATGGCCCACAGGTGGGGCTACTGTCCCTGCAGGCGTCGTCCTACGACGAGGAGTCCTCCTATCCGTTCGACGTCCTCGGTGCCCAGACCGAAGGCATGATCGGCTACTTCATCGAGCAGGAACTCGGCAACTACCTGCCGGTCGAGAAGCCCATCGCAACGATCCTCACCATGACCGAGGTCGATGCCGACGACCCCGCCATGGCGGATCCGACGAAGTTCGTCGGCCCGGTCTACTCCGAGGAGGACGCCAAGCGACTGGCCGCCGAGAAGGGCTGGGTCGTCAAGCAGGACGGCGACAAGTGGCGGCGCGTCGTGCCGTCCCCGGTGCCCAAGCGGATCTTCGAGATCCGACCCATCAAGGCGCTCCTCGACATGGGGGCCGTCGTGGTGTGCACCGGTGGCGGAGGTATCCCCACCATGTACCTGCCGGGCGGCAGTGAACTCGAGGGGCCGTGGGACTTCAACGACAAGCAACTGGTCGGCGTGGAAGCGGTCATCGACAAGGATCGGTCGTCGGCGGTGCTGGCCGAGGACCTCGACGCGGATCTGTTGGTCATCGCCACGGACGCGGATGCCGTCTATCTCGGGTGGGGTACGCCGGAGCAGAAGGCGATCGCCGAGATCACCCCCGATGCCGTTGAGGCCTACGACTTCCCCGCTGGTTCGATGGGCCCGAAGGTCGAGGCCGCGGCCGATTTCGCGCGGGCCAATCCCGGGAAGGTCGCCGTGATCGGCGCGTTGGAGGACCTGCCCGGGATCATGGCCGGTGAGAAGGGCACG
>CAIWTL010000312.1 GCA_903915555.1 uncultured Micrococcales bacterium
CCCCGTCGATGACGCTGCTGACGGCCGGTCGGATCACCAGATCGGTGTCGGACCACACCGACAGCCATTCGAGCGGGTACGGGGGTTCGGGCAATGCCTTCAGCACGGCGGAGTCAGGCCGCAGTTGCTGGCAGGCCGTGGGACATTCGGCGAACATGGCGCCCAGTTCGGCCGTGGCGGTTCCCGCGTGAGGACTGGCCAGCGTGACCACGCGACGGAAGGCACCGGGATCGCCGGTGGCAGCGATCCGCGCGATCACCCCACCCGCGGAGAAGCCGACGACGTCCGGCGGGGGTTCCCCCGCGGCGGCGGCGTCCTGCGCCTCCTGTGCCACCCGCCCGGCGTAGTCGCGCAGATCGCCGGTTCCATCGTCGATGTCCACGACCTGTGTGGCCAGACCCTGCGCGTTGAGCCGCCGCGCCAGCCCGTCCACCTCCACCGTCCCTCCGCCGTACCCGGGGACGAGCAGCACGCGGCCCTGCGCCTGGGGCGCCTTGGCCGTCGGAGCGGGTGGCGGCTCGGGTCGTAGCAGCAGCCAGCCCACCCCGCCCACGACAAGCACCACGGCGGCGATGATTGCGAGACGGCGGGCGGACACCCCTCCACTATGGCCGAGCCCACCCCCACCCGTGACACCGGTGGCGCGGGGCGGGTAGGTTCGCTCGAGCACCCCCCAGGAAGGACCGACGTGGCCGAGACCCATGACGCCGATGAACCGTTGCACCTCGACGGCCACCATCGGGACACCATCTCCCAGATCTTCCAACACCCCGTCGGCCACAACATCGAGTGGTCCAAGGCCCTGTCACTGCTGAACGCGGTCGGAACGGTCGAGGAGCGCCACGACGGGCGGTTCAAGGTGCATGTGGGCAACGAGACCGAGATCTTCGACCGTCCGCACGGCAAGGATCTGACGGAACAGCAGGTGGTGGACATGCGACGGATGCTCCATAGCGCCGGACTGCAGCCCAAACCGAAGGGCAAGGAGGTCTGACATGCCGGACAGCCACATCACTGGGGCACTGGACGTCCGCGGGGCGCAGGTCGTTGCAGCAGTCGACTTCCACGAGACCACGGTGTTCCGCATCGATGCGCCCGACGCCAAGCATCCCGAGCACATCACCCCCGAGGATCCCCGCGGGTTGGCCCACAACGTCTTCCACCACCACGGCAACCCCGACGGCACCTACGAGGCCGACAACGACGAGTACTGGCGCACGATCGGGCATGCCCTCGCTCCTGCCTCGCAGATCCTGCTGCTGGGGAACGGCAACGGGAAGGCGAACGCCAGCCATCACCTGGTCGCGTGGCTGGAGAAGCACATGAGCGATGTGGCGGCGAAGCTCGTGGCCGACGTGCGGGCGGATCTCTCCGCGCTCACCGACGCCCAGGTCCTCCGCAAGGCCCAGACCTACTTCGGTGACGCCCCCGCGCGCGACCACGGCGACTCCCGCCGCGGCGCTCCCTGAGCCGGCATCCCACCGACGCACGAGATCGGTCGCACGGGCCTCACTCGCCTGCGGGCAGCGGTGTCGGCTTCTGTCCCCTGCTCAGCAGCCGGTCCAGTCCCAGGAATATTGTCGCGAACAGCAACCCGAGGACGATCACCCCGACGATGTTGATGGCGACCCCGCCGTAGCCGGGAGCCGTGAGACCGGGGATCAGCGGGGACGGCGCCCCGGTCCCGTCGTAGTTGAGGTCGATGAAAGGGTACGGGTACCAGTTCTGCGGGGAACCCAATCCGGTGTTCACGCACTTGTCGCCCGGCGGTGTCGACTGGAGTGCTCCATGGATCAGCGTGTAGACCAGCCACAGGACGGGGATGAGCATCATCTTCGGCACGAGGTCCCACGTGAACCGCGGGCGCGGCCCGAAGATCAGGAAGCCCAGCAGGGTGGCCCACGGCACGATGTAGTGGAACCCGAGGTTCGTGTAGACGCCCAGCCCGCACGGGTTGGCGATCGGCGCCAGAAGGATCGCGTAGATCAGTCCGGTGATGACGATCATCACCAGACTGGTCATCCGCAGCCAACGGAACCCCCGACCGTCGCGGGCCGGGTCGGCGAACAGGCTCCAGTTGATGATCAGGGCGAAGATGTTGGACCACACCGTGAAGTAACTGAGGGTGAAGATGATGCCGTTGAGTGCACCCCCGTTCACGGGGCTCGTGGCAGAGACGTACAGACTCAGCAGCAGGGCGGCGGTTCCCACCAGCGCGACGGCCAGATGGTAGATGCGTGCAGCCGTGACCGTGCCTGGGCTGCGCGGCATCACCGTCAGCGTCGCCGCGGAGTCGCCGGTGGACGTGGGGGCAGCAGGAGCGCTCATGGTCTGCATAGTGGCGTGCCACGAGCTCGGATGCGCTGTGAATGTCCCGATCCGCCGGGGAAGATGGCACGGGCGGTCCCTCGACATCGGGCAGGCATCCGATCGGTGATGCGGCTCCCCCTATACTCAGGGGGGCCGCGCAGCGGTCACGCCGCCTTAGCTCAGTCGGTAGAGCGATTCACTCGTAATGAATAGGTCGTCGGTTCGATTCCGACAGGCGGCTCCACGGAACCGTTGCCGGGTCCAGCCAGGAGAAGGCGGAGTCGGCCCAGACCGCAGCCTCGGGGCGCCATCTCGGGTTCGGTGGCGCACCCCAGGTCCGAACGGACTAACTCTGTGCAGTTCAAGGAACACCGAGTGTTATATTCATCCGGCCTCTAGTGCGAGGGGAAGCAGTATGCGCATCGGTCGAGTCATCGCGGCAGTCGTGGCGGCAGCGGTCCCGTTCACCCTCATGGCGGTGCCGGGACAGGCATTCATGACGTGGGATCCTCCCGGTAACGCGGAGCACGAGCGGATCACCCGCATGGCGATCGCCTGCAACTCCGCCTTCGTGCGCCAGACGACATTGCCCGCCGGAGTCACCTGGCAGGACCTCTGCCTGCAGTCGCGGCCCCCGGGGGACGGTGCTCCCAACGGCACCAACACAGGCGAGAACTTCCGATTGAGCCAGGAGGAACGCTCCCTCCGCATGCTGGCCGGAGCCAAGTCCTACCTCGGCGGTGTCGGTGCCCCTGACTCCATCAAGGGCGCGCTCTTCTCCAAGGACGGGGCCCACTGCGACAACGCCGATGCCTGGCTGGTCGATGCCCCCTGGCCCGGCGGGTACCCGCGGTCCTTGAACGACCGCAACCAGGGGCTCCGCGACTGCCTGAGCAACCTCCAGCGGTACGTGGGCACCGCCGTCGACAAGGCCGGATCCCTTGTCACTGCCGACGGGATGGTCAGCACGGCGAACACGGATCTGACCCGTGACTGCTACGTCGAGTACGACCCGGTCTACAGCGGGGATGACGAACCGAACGCGAAGTGCGCCTCCCTCATCGCCTTCGGCCGAGCACTGCACATCGTGGAGGACTTCTTCTCGCACTCCAATTGGGTCGACGTCAATCCCACGACGCCCGGGGCGTCCCAGCCACCCGGGCTCTTCACCCCGCCCACCGTGCTCCCGGAGGCCCTCGGCTACCCGCGCTCAGCGGAGCAGATCGACGCGTTCATCGACGGCACCGAGGTCATCACGGGGGCCTACCCCTCCGACAGCAATGTCTCCCGGATCTATCACGACTACGGCCTGACCAAGGACGCCGGAGTCGGCAAGATCGACTGGACCGATGCACTGATCCCCGCCGGGAAGGCCGGGAAGACCGGGCGCGGCACCGTCGCCGTCGGCGATGGGACGGACAACTTCCAGCGAGCGGTGACCGGGGCCACCCACGCCGCCGCCAGGTTGTGGGTCGACTTCTACAGCGCCATCATCACCCGATACGGAGACGACCGGGGGACCAGGATCTGGCGGGCGCTCCGCGAGACGACCCCGTGGACCCGTTGTCATCAGTTCGGTGAGGCCTCCGGTGCGATCAGGCCACCCAACGGCGAGCAGAAGGCCGCCCGGACGGTCACCGTCAACATCGTCAACCGCACAGGGGGAACGCTGGGCTGTGACACCGCCCGACTCGACGGCGGCGAGTGGTCGTCGCTTCCTCCCGACTCGATCGGGCCTGGTCAGTCCGGCCGCTTCAAGACGCTCAGCAACGGATTCGCGACGGGTACCTACGGCGCAGTCGAGGTGGGCGGCGTCCGGATCGAGTTCACCAACCCCTATGCGGGGTCGAACACCTTCCGCTGCCTCACGGCACAGTTCGACTGCCGACTGGTCGGCGGTAAGGGATTCGACCCGGTGGTGACAGTCACGCTGACCAGCAAGGCAACTGCGAGCGGGGCTGAAGCTGCCCGGACGTCCGGCCGAGATCGGCTGGTGACGACGAAGAAGCCCGGTCGCGCGCCGGAACGGCCGGCTACGACGTTCGCCGACCGCCAGGGGTCCGACTTAAACCCACGGATCAGCCGGCCGGAGCGGCGCCTCCTCGACGAAGAGGTGGGAACGGTCGGCCAGTGCGGCGGCCGGGGCGAGGCCATCGAGTTGGCTGTCGACGACATCCACTGCGACCAAGCGCTCCGACTCCTCAAGGATCGGACCCTGGCCGGGTACGAGGACTTCTGCCCACCGGGATGGCAGCACCAGCACAATCCCCCGGCGAACCTGGACGGCCCCGACGACGGTGCCACCATCTGCGTGGATCAGACCAACACGAAGGACGGCCGCGACGCCTTCGCCAGGGCTTTCCTCTACCACATGGCACACACCCACGGCGACGCACACTGAGCGGTCACGTCAGCGAAGGACATGGTGACGGCGTGACCCGCGCCCACCACCATGGACACGGCGTCGACGCACACGCCGAACACCCGCTTCCAGCAGGAGGTGTTCCGCCGCACCGGACCGTCGGCCCGCGGCGTCCTCAGGCGACCGGCGGCGGCCCGTAGGAGTTGTCGCCCGGGTCACTGGGCTTGATGTAGAAGCCGAAGACGAGGATCAGGGTGCCCAGGAAGCACAGGACGTTGAGCAGCTGAAGCCACCACCACCAGCCGGAGTGGTCCGTGTCGTGAAGGCGACGGACCGAGACCGAGATGGTGGGCAGGAACAGGACCACTCCGGTCAGCGCACTGACCCAGCCGAACCTGTCGTAGACGACTGCGTAGCCGCCCACATCCCCCGGATCGTAGACGCGGAGACCGAACAGGGAGTCGAGTATTGACGCGGCGATGCCGACGATGATGGTGAACAGGATCCAGTACCAGAACTCGCTGCGCGAGGCACGGCCCTGCCACACCACGTACTTGCCGAAGCCGGAGGAGATTGCCTGACCAAAACCCATGAGTGGCTCCTTGTCGATCGAGTCGTCGGACTCCAGCGTGGCAGAACGGGCGCTCAGGCGGGGGAACCCGCCTCAGCGAGTCGGCTTCCCACCGTGGCAGCCGGGCGGGAGGCGGTTCA
>CAIWTL010000313.1 GCA_903915555.1 uncultured Micrococcales bacterium
GCCACGTCCTGCGCCTCCATGGACTTGGAGGTGTCGAGCGTCAGCATGATGGTGGCGCGTTCCTTGGGGACCTGGATCTCGGCGGCGGGTTCGGCGAATCCGAGCACTCCGGCGGCCATGGCGACGGTCAGCAGGGACCAGGCCACCCAGCGCTGCCAGCCGCTGGTGCGGGGTGCGACCGAGGCCAGCAGGTCGGTGCCCGCGAACCGTGTTGCGGTGGCACGCCGCCGACGTCCGGCGACCCAGAAGGCCGCCACCAGGGCGACGGGCACCAGGAGCAGGACGAGGCGGACGGGTTCGAGGAATGTCACGCGAGTACCCCCTGTGCCCGCTGTCTGCGGGCGACGGCGAATCGGAGGACATCGGTCAGCCAGTCGCGATCGGTGGAGGTCCACAGGTACTCGGCGCCCGAGGAGCGGATGTCGCGGCGGATGCGCTCCAGGCGTTCCTTCGCCGCCACGGAGTAGCGCTCACGGAGTGCCGACGACCCCGTCTGAACCGTGATGAGCCGTCCCGATTCGGGGTCGACGGTCCGCAGGAGGCCGACGTCGGGCAACGCCAGTTCCCGAGGGTCGGTGACGTGGACCGCGATGACCTGGTTGTGCAGGGCGGTCTCGCGCAGGGCACGCGGCCAGTCGGTGGGATCGAGGAAGTCGGACACGACCACGACCTGGCTGCGCCGCGGCTGTATCCGCCGCTGGGCCCGCAGGGCAGCGGTCAGGTCCGCAGTGTCCGGTGGGGGCGTCGCGTGCCGCGGACTGTCGTGGGTCTCCGCGAGGATCGCGAGCATGTGGCGGCGCCCGCCCTTGGCGGTGCGGATCCGCAGGTCCGGGCCGCCGGCCAGGACAGCCCCCAGCCGGTTCCCGGCGCGGACGGTGAGGACACCGACTGCGGCGGTGACCCCCAGCACCACGTCGCGCTTCTCCCGCAGTGCGGTCCCGAAGTCCATGCTCGCCGAGCGGTCCGCGACCACCCAGGTCTCCAGCTCTCGGTCGGCCTCGGTCTGCCGCACCTGTGTCGACAGGGACCGCGCCGTGAGATTCCAGTCGATACGCCGGGCGTCGTCACCCGGCTGGTAGTCGCGGGCACCCGCCCGCTCCGAGCCGGGTCCGTGGGAGGTGCTGTGGTGCTCACCGGCGACACGTCCGTCGAGCCGGCGCAGGACGGCCAACTCGAGGCGGCGCAGGACCGTGGCGCGGGCCAGGTGGTCGGACACCGGCTCCGCGTCGCGCGTCACCCCGCCTCCGTGGTGCGCTCCGCTGCGCCGCCCCACGCCACGTCGCCACCGGGCACGACGGCCGGCGCCGCGACGTGGCCCAGGATGCGGTTCAGGACCGCGTCGACGTCCAGGCCGTCGGCCATGGCCTCGTAGGAGAGCAGGATCCGATGGCGCAGGACCTCGGGTGCGACCTCCCAGATATCGCGCGGGACGAGGAACTGGCGCCCGCGCAGCAGCGCCAGTGCGCGCCCCGCCGACAACAGGCCGAGGGTTCCCCGGGGGCTGGCGCCGAGCGCGATGGCGTCGGCGA